>CAZIIX010000162.1:0-6001 GCA_964539345.1 uncultured Actinomycetes bacterium
CTCGCGACCGCGGAACATGATCGTCACCTTGACCTTGTCGCCGGCCTTGAGGAACCGCACCACGTGACCCTTCTTGGTCTCGTAGTCGTGCGGGTCGATCTTCGGCCGCAGCTTCATTTCCTTGATGACCGTCAGCACCTGATTGCGGCGAGCCTCACGAGCCTTCTGCGCGGTCTCGTACTTGAACTTGCCGTAGTCCATCAACTTGGCCACCGGCGGCCGAGCGTTCGGGGCTACCTCAACGAGATCGAGATCGGCGTCCTCGGCCAGGCGCAGCGCCTCGCCGATGGCAACAATGCCGACCTGCTCCCCTCCTGCACCGACCAGGCGCACCTCGGGGACCCGGATCCTGTCGTTAATTCGCGGTTCGTTGCTGATTGACGTCCTCCTCCTGCGTAACCGAGTGCGTTGCCGAGCGTCACGGTGATCGGCCGGCCTCCCGGCACCAAAAAACCCCGCGGCACGAACACGCGGGGCTCACCAGGCCGGCGCACGCCGAGGGCGTACGTCTACGCCGACCCTCCGGGCCGACGGACCAGGACCCGGCCGCCACAGGGCCACTCGGGTGGGAGTGAATCTCCGCTTGCTCCCCCGCATCGCCCGGATACGAACAGCATCAAGACGCGCGAGGTTGGTCGCACGGGTCCAGTGTACACGCCGCTAGGAGCGCTTCCGGGCCCGGCGGCGCGGCTGTTGCGCCGCCTTCTCCCGGTCGATCACCTCGAGGCGCCCGAGCGGCCGGGCCGCCGCCGCCGCGGTCTCCGCCTGCACCCGGCGCCGTTCCTGCTCCAACGCCTCCCGGCTGGGCGCGGCCGTGGCGGGGCGATGTTCGTCGTGCAGCGCCCGCACCGCGGCCAACGCGTCGACCGCGTGCTGTTGGTCGAGGGCCTGGATGGCCAGGATGGGATGGCTCTCGTCGTCGGCCATCACGACCCGTGCCCAATGCGCGCCGGGCGGGAACGCGATGCGCACCACGACCTCCCAGGGGAAGAACGTGTCGCCCAGGACATTGCGCACCAGGATCCCGCTCGCGTCCGCCCGCAACCGGGGCCGGGCGACCAGCATGATCGCGGCCGCGCCGAACACGCCGACGCTCATCACGCCGACCTGGTCGAACGTGCGGAATGTGATGCCCTCCGTCGCGCTCTTGAGCGTCAGGGCGAGCGCGATGGTGCTGCCGAGCACCAGCGCGGCCGCGATCGCCCCGTAGATGACGATGCGGCGCGGGCGGGCGACCACCGGCGAGGGTCCCGAGGCACGCGAACCGCCCGGCGTGCCCGAGGCGCGAGACGTGCCCGACGCGCGCGAACTGCCCGAGGCGGGCGACGTGCCCGAGGTGCCCGGCGTGCTCATCGGAAGCCCATCGTCGACGGGACCCCGCGCAGCTCGCGCAGGGTCAACGCGGTCTGGACGGCGGCCGCCATGGCCTCGCCGCCCTTGTCCTCCACCGATCCGGGGCCGCCGCTGCGCTCTCGCGCCTGGTCGATGGTGTCGCAGGTGAGCACCCCGTTGCCGACCGGCACCCCGGAATCGAGCGCGACCCGGGTGATGCCGTCGGTGACGGCGCGGCAGACGTAGTCGAAGTGCGGGGTGCCGCCGCGGATCACCGCGCCCAGCGCGACGACGGCGTCATGGTCGGTGGCCAACTGGGCGGCGACGACGGCGATCTCCACGGCCCCGGGCACCCGCACCACGGTCGGGGTCGGCACCCGGGCGCGGTCGGCCATCGCCAGCGCGCCGTCCAGCAGCGCGTCGACGATCTCCCGGTTCCAGTTCGTCGCCACGACGGCGACGCGCAGCCGGGCCCCGTCCAGGGTGGGCAGTTCCGGGCGGCCCTGACCGCTCACCGCTGATCACCTCCGCCGCCCTCGCTCCGCATGCCGGTCACGGTCTCCATCATGCCGTGTCCAGACCCTCGATCTGGTGGCCCATGCGGTCGCGCTTGGTCATCAGGTAGCGCAGGTTCTGCGGGTTGACCGACACCGGCAGCGGCACCCTGCCGGACACGCTCAGCCCGTAGCCCTCCAGTCCGGCGCGCTTGGCGGGGTTGTTGGTCAGCAGCCGCATGCTGCGCACGCCCAGGTCGACCAGGATCTGCGCGCCGGTGCCGTAGTCCCGCGCGTCGGCGGGCAGACCGAGATCGAGGTTCGCATCCAGGGTGTCGCGCCCGGCGTCCTGCAGTTGGTACGCCTGCAGCTTGTGGATCAGCCCGATCCCGCGCCCCTCGTGTCCGCGGATGTAGACCACGGCGCCGCGCCCCTCGGCGGCGATCGCCTCCAGCGACGCCTGCAGCTGCGGGCCGCAGTCGCAGCGCAGCGAGCCGAACACGTCCCCGGTCAGGCACTCGGAGTGCATCCGGATGAGGATGTCCTCGCCGTCTCCGATGTCGCCGTAGACGAACGCGATGTGCTCCCGCTCGTCGTAGCTGCTGGAGTAGCCGATCGCGGTGAACTCGCCGCAGGAGAGCGGCACCCGCGCCTCGGCGACCCGTTCGACCAGCTTCTCCGACCGGCGGCGGTAGGCGATCAGGTCGGCAATGGTGATGATGGCCAGGCCGTGCTCGGCGGCGAACTCGCGCAGCTCGTCGGCGCGCGCCATGTCGGTGGGGTCGCGCTCGGAGACGACCTCGCACAGCACCCCGGCGGGACGCAGGCCGGCCAACCGGGCCAGGTCCACGGACGCCTCGGTGTGTCCCGGCCGCCGCAGCACCCCGCCCTCCTTGGCCCGCAGCGGCACCACGTGCCCGGGCCGGGAGAGCTCGGTGTCGGCGGTCCCGGCATCGGCCAGCAGCGAGATGGTGCGCGCCCGGTCGGTGGCGGAGATGCCGGTCGTGATGCCCTCCCGGGCGTCGACCGTGACGGTGTAGGCGGTGCCGCGCTTGTCCTGGTTGACCCGGTACATCGGCGGCAGGTCCAGCCGGTCGGCGTCCGCGTCGGTGAGCGAGACGCAGATGTAGCCCGACGAGTAGCGGACCATGAACGCCACCAGCTCGGGGCTGACGAGCTCCGCGGCGAAGATCAGGTCGCCCTCGTTCTCCCGGTCCTCGTCATCGACGACCACCACGGGGCGGCCGGCCGCGACCTGCGCAATGGCGGTCTCGATGGTGTCGAACCCGCTGGGCGTCTTCTCCGCGGCGGCGACCTCGGCGGCGCCGAGCCACAGGCCCTTCACCGGTCGGCGCCCTGCTGCGCGAGCAACCGGTGAGCATATTTCGCCATGACATCCACCTCGATATTGACCGTGTCCCCCATCTGGCGTCGTCCGATGGTGGTAGCGCTGCGCGTGGCGGGAATAATCCCGACCGTGAACGTGGTGTGCTCCTCGTCATCCGTGACCTCGATCACAGTGAGTGAGATTCCGTCGACGGCGATGGCTCCCTTCGGGGCGATGTAGCGGCCCACGGCGCGGGGCACGGCGACGGCGACATCGTCATACCCGGGCTGTTCGGTGCGGGCGACGATGGTGCCGATCCCGTCGATGTGGCCCTGCATCAGGTGCCCGCCGAGCCGGGTGCTGGGGGTGACCGAGCGTTCCAGGTTGACCGCCGTGCCCGCCGCCCAGCCGGCCGCGGTCGTGCGCGACAATGTCTCGGCCATCATCTCGGCGGTGAAAGTTCCTGTGCCGGAGGCGATCACGGTCAGGCAGATACCGCTGACCGCGATGGAGTCGCCGGTCTGCGCGTCGGAGGTCACCAGCGGGCCGCGGATCGTGATGCGTGCGTCCGACCCGCCGTCGGCGACGGCCAGACTGGTGATCTCGCCGATCTCCTCGACGATCCCGGTGAACATGCGGTGTCCCTTCCTGCTGCGCTGCGCGCTGCCGCGGCTCGGCGGGCAGCCGTGTGACGAGCGCCCGATCGGTGCCGCGATCAGCTCCGTCCATCCTCCCCCATCGCGGCCGGCCGCCGCACCGACTGTGCCCGTTCCCGCAATCGGGCGATGGCCGCAGCCGGGTCGTCGGCGCCGAACACGGCGGACCCGGCGACGAAGCAGTCGGCGCCCGCCTCGGCCGCTCGCTCGATGGTTGACGGGTTGATGCCGCCGTCCACCTCGATCACCAGCTCCAGGTGGCCGGTGTCGACCATGTGGCGTGCGCGACGCACCTTCTCGAGCATGTCCGCCATGAACTCCTGGCCGCCGAAGCCCGGTTCGACGGTCATGATCAGCAGCGTGTCGTAGTGACGCAGCACCTCCACCCAGTCCTCCAGCGGCGTACCGGGTTTGAGCGACAGCCCTGCCTTGGCCCCCGCGGCCCGCAGGTCCATCGCGACGGTGATCGGTTCGGCGACGGCCTCGGCGTGCACCGTGACGTTGTGCGCCCCGGCCTCGGCGTAGCCCACGGCCCACCGGTCCGGGTCGTCGATCATCAGGTGGCAGTCCAGCGGCAGGTCGGTGGCGCGCGCGATCGCCTCGACCACCGGTAGGCCGATCGTCAGATTGGGCACGAAGTGGTTGTCCATCACGTCGACGTGCAGCCAGTCCGCGCCGCGGGCCCGCGCGATGTCGGTGGCGAGGTTGGCGAAGTCGGCGGACAGGATGGAGGGGGCGATCATCGGGGCGGGTCGCGTCATGCCTACGAGACTAGCCAGCTATGACGGGGCCCCGGTGCCGGGCATCGCCGGCCGGCTAGCGGTCGTCGGTGCGCCGCAGCAGGGCCAGGAACATGCCGTCGGTGCCGTGCCGGTGCGGCCAGAGCTGCACGGTCGGCCCGTCGCCCAGCCGCGGCACACCGGGCAGGTACTCGCGGGCGTCGATCGGCTCCAACCCGGCCGGTCGGCGGGCGACGACGCCGGCGGTCTCGGACAGGTGGGGCGAGCAGGTGACGTAGCCGACGATGCCGCCGGGGCGGACCAGCCGGGCCGCCGAGACGAGCAGTTCGCGCTGCAGGGCGACCAGCGGCGCCACGTCGGCCTCGGAGCGCCGCCAGCGCGCCTCCGGCCGGCGGCGCAACGCCCCGAGACCGGTACACGGGGCGTCGAGGAGGACCCGGTCGAAGGCGCGGTGCGGCAGGCCGGGGTCGCGGCCGTCCGCGGTATGCACGGTGACCGGCAGGTCGCGGGTGACGGCGGTGACGAGATCGGCGCGGTGCGCGGACTTCTCCACGGCGTCCAGCCGGGCGCCGCGCTCGGCGGCCAGCGCCCCGAGCAGCGCCGCCTTGCCGCCCGGTCCCGCGGCCAGGTCCAGCCACCGGGTGTCCGGCCCGGCCACCGGTGCGGCGGCCAGCGCGGCGGCGACCAACTGTGATCCTTCGTCCTGCACCCCGGCGCGCGCGCTGCGCACGGCCGCGAACCGCGCGGGATCGCCGCCGGAGCGCAGGGACACGGCGTACGGCGAGTAGGCACCCGGTTCGCCACCGGTCTGCGCGAGCAGCTCGTCCCGGCCGATCCGCCCGGGCCGCGCCACCAGATGCACCGGCGGCGCCGCGTTGTCGGCGGCCAGCGCCTCGGCGAGTTCGTCACCGGGCACGGCGTCGGCGATGGCCGCGACGATCCACCGCGGGTGCGCGGTCTGCAGCGCCAGCCGGGCCAGGGGGTCGGCCGTGGCCGCCGGCGCGAGCGTCTCGACCCACCCGGCCAGATCGCGGTCGGCCACCCGTCGCAGCACCGCGTTGACGTAGCCGGCGGCCTGCGGCCGGTCGCCTGCCCGGACCAGGTCGACGGTCGCGGACACCGCGGCATGTGCCGGGATGCGGGTGTGCAGCAGCTGGTAGGCGCCGAGCCGCAGGCAGTCGTGCACGGTGCCGTCGACCTCGTCGAGCGGCCGGTCCCCGTTGGCGCCGACGATCGCGTCCAGCTGCCCGAACGCGCGGCAGGTGCCGTAGGCGAGCTCGGTGGCCAGGGCGGCATCGCGCCCGCTCAGGCGACGTCGCTGCAGGATCGGTGGCAGTGCCAGGTGGGCGTAGGCGCCGCGGTCGCGCACCGCGGCGAGCAGCTCGGCGGCGGCGGACCGCGCGGGGTCGGTCTGCGGCGGCCGATGGGTGGCAGGTCGGCGCGGCGGACCGC
>CAZIIX010000163.1:0-5991 GCA_964539345.1 uncultured Actinomycetes bacterium
GCCTACCCGACCGCCGCCCTCACCACCGCCAGCACACCCTCATCTGTGATGAGCCAGTTTCCTCCGCTTGCCAGCAGAACGAGGTCACGCGGGCACGATCGTTAGCAGGCAGAGCGACGTCACGGCAGTTCCTCGCCGTAGACGACTCCGTGGCCTCGGGCAGTCTCGTCCATTTCGTCGGCCACTTGAACCATCACGGTGGCGATGTCGCGGCAATCGATGGCGCTCAGGTCACCAATTGCGCCATTGCCGCCGTACCAAAGCGAAGCGAGGACATCAAAGCGTGCGTCCTCACCGAGCTCTCGATCGTCTTCGTCTAGTTGCTCAATGTGCGCGCTGGCCGAACCGGCACGTATTGTCCTGCCAATATGCGTCGGTGCCGTCTGATGTATCAGCGGATCATTCTGTCCATCGCACCAGGACGGGCAGGCTCCCTTGGACTCGTTCATGATTGATCTCCTAGTTGGGTAAGTCCATGTCCCCGGCTGGTCCAACAGCGCGGGGACAACTGTGCTCTCATCTGACGATCCACCGATCCCATGTCGCTATGCCAAGGACTACGTCAGACCTGTGGATGAGTCCGTAATCGCGCATGCTGTGGACAACGCTGAAAGACCGACGCGTGCGTTCTCGTTGTCCACGGAATACTGATTCTCGAACCCGCAAGGCCCCGTGAATCTCACCCCTCTCGTCGGTGTCGAGTGTCGCGGAGCCGCACACGCACCTTTCTCCTGAGAGCGATCGCCGACGATGGCGTCGCGTGAGGTCAGGAGTCGATGATGACGATCCCCACCCAGATGAGCCTGCATGGCTTCATCGTCACTGCACCTGAGTTGACGTATGGCAAGAGCGACGTCGCGAGGTTCCGCGCACGGGTCGGCGTCGAGCAGTGGCGCAAGGAGGCCGATGGGTCGTTCACCAAGCTCGACCCGCAGTTCTGCGAGATGGTGATGTTCAAGTCCGCGGCCGAGCGGGCCTACGCCCGGCTCCGTGCCGGTGACCACTTCGTGGCCTCCGGCTACGTCCACGAGTACGAGTTCGACCGCGACGGCGAAGCCGTCCAGCGCGAGGAGTTCGTGGCCCGCCGAATCGGACACGACACCGCCCGCACCCGCTACAGCGTCGAACGGCCCGCCGCCGAACACGACACCGGAATCGGTGCCAGCCGGGACGCCCAGCGGACGGTTGAGCCCTCCTCGACCGCTGTCGGGATCTGACCGTGACAGACGAGGCGAACGAGCCGGCTGGCATAGAGCCGTCGGTGCTCGATGCCGAGCGGCATCCCGTCTTCGACACCTGGCAGAACTTCAACGCCAACGACACTGCCGAGGGCGAAAGAACCGAGTCGGAGTGGCCCGGGTCGTTCGAGTCGGCGTCGCTGGCTGAACCGTTGGAGCCGATCAATTGGAACACCCTCACCGCCGATGAGGCCGAAGCCGAATGGCTCGACCTCAACGCGTGGGTGAACTGGCTGCGCGGCACCTACGGCCTCGCACCGAACGAGATCCCACCAATGTGGCACCGTCACGACGAACTCGTCTGGGAACTGTCCGCCCTGCACCTGCACTGGCTCAACTCATACAGCCCCGACGCCTCCCCCTCATCGCCGCTGGCGTGGCATCGCGACTTCGCCGAGACCCGGCACCGGCTGCGAGACTGGGTCGCCGCCTGCGGCACCCGGCTCGACCGCGACCGCCCCACCCGACAGACCACCTGGCCCGGCGAACCCGCCGCACTCCCCACTGCCGAGGCCTCGGTCACCGACAGGGACGCCGACTTTGTGCAGTTCGTGATGGAAGACGTCACCGCACGCCGTCAGGTCGAAGCCGACCTGGAACGCCGCGCCTCCTGACCCGTTCCGGCGATCTGTGGAGAACCCGGCGTTGTCCACAGCTCGACGAATCTGCCCGTCCTGCAACCAACTCTCGGGCGGACGGTGGCGGTGCGCACCTGATCCTTCAACGAAGGGAAACCCTCATGCTTCTCGCCCACGCGGTCACCCTGGCCGAAGCCCGCTCCTACATCGCGGCGCTGGCCGATGAGGCAGCCACGTTCGACGGCTCGGTCGAGTACGAACGCGCCCTGCTCTACCTCGACCTGATCCACGGCGACGACGTCCCCGCCCTCGACACCCACGGGCTCACCGACGACCGAGCCATCCTGCACGCCGTCGCCGTCAGCGCCGTCAAAGAACTCGCCGCCCACGGCGTCGACAAGCTCCAGGTCGAACTGCTCCTCGACATGCTCGACGTCGCCCGAGACCGCGACAACCCGAACCCCGAGGCCAGTGGGTTCTGATGTACGGCGACAACACGGCCGCACTGCGCAGTGAACTCGCCACGCTCATGCAGATCACCCGCAACCAACAGGACCTCCACACGCTCACGCCCGATGACGTCGTGCTGATCGCGTCCTTTCGCACCAGCCTGACCCTCTGGTGCCAGCAAGCCGTCCGGGCGTCGAACCCGGACGGTGACTTCGGCGGACCCACGCCTCGCAGCCGCGGTCCGGCCGAGGAGCTTCGGTACCGGCTCGACCAGGCCCGCACCGGGTACACCGCTCCCTTGCCGGACCTGGATCAGCTCACCACTCCGTACCCCAACCACATCGTTGACCTGTGGCGGCGTGCAGCGAAAGCGGCGGCCCTCGGCGAGCACGACTTCCCTGCCGGACTGGACTACGGCAACCTGACCGAGCATCAGGCCATGACTGTCCTGAAGGACGCCTCCGAGGTCGCCCGCGCACTTACCGGGCTCGACCGGCACTATGCCGCGGCTGTTCCCGATTGGGAACTCATCGCCGAGGCGGACCTGCTTGGTCGTGCTGCCGTGGTCTGCGCCGCCTACGCCGGCTACAGCGAACCCGACTACAGCGTCGACCAGCGCGGCTGGCGTCCCCCGCTCCAACTCGTCGATGGACCAGCACTCCCTGGCTTGGATGGTGTGCTGCAGGCGCAGACCAACCTGCTCGTCCACCTACGCCGCCAACCCGACGCCTACAGCCTGCGGATCATCTTGGACTCCCAACGCATTGTCTCCGCGCGCGCCGCAGCGATCGGCGACACCTCGGGCGCACCGGCCGCAGTGGCGCAACGCTGGCGGCACCGGTCGGAGACCTACGCGCTACTCATCGACCAGACCCGCAACCTGCGTGGCCTTGTGGGCACGGGCTACGCGGCTGGCCAAGGCGCACTCGCGGCGGCTCGCATCCGCGCCCTACCCACCACCACCCGGATCCGTTCCCAGCAGTTGCGGCACCTCGGCGCGTTGTTTGCCCACATCGACCAGCGCCTTGCCGAAACCATCGCCGCGGGCGCCGACGACCGCAGCTACCTGATGGGCGTCGACCTGCCCCGCATCGGTCTCCATGCACCAGGCGCGGTCGAGCCTCAGTGGGCACGCCACATCCCTCTCGACGTGCAACCACGCACCCCAGTGCTCGACACCGTCAAGAACCGGCTCACCCCACGCCCGACATCTCCAGCGTGTTCGCCTGGCAGCACGACGCAGCGGCGATCATTCACCGGCGCCATCGACGCTGCCCGCCGCTCCGCACCGAAGTCGTCGGACCTCAGCCTCTGAGTTGTACGGTCGTCATGAGATCTTAGGTCAGGCGATCTGGAACGTCTCCTCGCCAACCGTCACCTCGACCCGCAGCGTTCCACCGAGCGCGTCGGCATACCGGCGCAGCGTGTCGACCTTCGTGAAGTCGACCTGGCCACGCTCGATCTCCGAGACCCGCTTCTGACTGACCTCCAACGCCTGCGCCACCTCGGTCTGCGTCATCGCGAGCATCTCGCGCAACTCACGCAGCTTGTAGGCGCGGACCTCCGCCAACATCCGCTTCATGTGCGCTTCCTGCACCGCGGGATTGCCGGGACGTTCGGCCAGCATCTCTTCCATCGTCTTGGCCATCTCAGTCGCCGCCCTTCTGCTTGCGCAAACCTTCCAGGTGTTCGTCATACCGGTCATCCGCGACCGGGATGTTCTTGCGGTACCACTTGTCCCACCGACCCTGCTTGTCGCCAGCGAGCAGCAATACCGCCCGGCGAGTCGGATCGAACGCGAACAAGATCCGCACCTCGCTGCGCCCCGACGAGCCGGGCCGCAGCTCCTTCATGTTGTTGTGTCGCGAGCCGATGATCGTGTCGACCAACGGCCTGCCCAACGCCGGACCAACCGAAGCCAAGACCCGCAGCGCCGCCATCACCTGGTCATAGGTGCTGTCGTTACTGGACTTGAGCCACTCCTCGATCAACTCGACGTCGACCACCCAAGGATACCCTTTTCCTTCTACATGGAAAAGGGTATGACGCTTGTCATTCACTGGTCCGCCTCCCTCATCCGCGGAGCCAAGGCCTCAAGAATCTCGGCCGTCACCGGGTTCACCTTCTCGTCCGGCTCGATATAGTGCGCCTTGGTGATCTCCGACGACGTGTGACCGAGCATTTCCGCGGCGAGGTCTGCTCCACCTGCGCGATCCAGCGTCGTGGCGACCGTCCGCCGGAACGAGTGCGGTGTCACCCCCTCGATGCCAGCCTCAGCCAGGACGGCGCGCAACCGCCTCCGTACGTTGTTGGTCGTCAGCGGCGTGCCATTGCGAGTGAAGAAGATCAGGTGCTCTGGGTCCTCGGCGGCGATCTTGACCAGCCGCTCCCGCAGCACTTCTGCGGTGAAGCTCGGCACAGAAACCGTGCGTGTCGACTTCACCGTCTTTGGGTGATGCTGTCGATGCGTTGCCTGGCCCTTGGGCGACACAATCGTTCCGCAGATCCTCACCGTGGCCGGAGAACCCGTCACGTCGACATCGCACTTACGGATGGCGAGGACTTCACCGATGCGGGCTGAAGTTCCCAGCATCACCTCAATGATCCGTTCCAACTGCCCGTCCGGCGGAGGACCCGGCACGCCCGGACCGCGCCGCCACCCCCGCACAGCCCCCCGGATTGCGTCCACCTGGCCCACAGTCAACGCCAACGCCTGCGACGGGGGCTTGCGAAGACGAACGGTGTCTCGCACCGGATTCTTCGCCATCGCCTCGTAACGGACCGCTAGGCCGAGTGCGAGGCTCAGCACGGTTCGGGCCTGCTTAGCGGTGCTGTAACTCTTGGTGGTCGCCAAAGCCTTGATGAACTGGTCGACGCGGCTAACCGTGATCTCTCTCAGGGCGAAGTGCTGGAACGCTGGCATCACCAGTTGGTGCATGTTGCGTTCGTAGAGCGCGCGCGTACTGGGCGCGATCTTTCCTTCCAGGTCCAGGTCACCGAGCCACACCTCAACCAGGCGGGCGAAAGGGCTGTCCGGCGTCAGTTCGCCAATTCCGCGATTGGAGCCCGCGCGTTGCGACAGCTTCTCCTTGAGCCGGTGCTCGGCGAGCTTGCGTGTGGCGGCGCTCGACTCAACCCGACGCACCTGACCGTCGAAATCGCGGAACCGCACGCGCGCACGCACGGTGCCGTTCGACAGATTGGTGAACTCAATGTCGCCGTACGTGCCGATCGGCGTGCGGGGCCTAGCCATGTGACCTCACCCCCGCTCCACTGGTCGTCCAGGATGGGATTCGCGAAGGTTGTCCAACCAGGCTCGCACGTCCGACACCGCGAACTTCAGGTGTCGTCCCATGCGGACCGCTACAGGACCGCGCCCGTTCTGGCGCCACTCGTAGATCGTCTTGATCGAGACACCGAGGTACTCGGACAGTTCGTCGATGCTCAGGAGCGGATCGAGTCCACTCAGCGGGTTCGTGTCGGCCTTCATGCACATCAGGTGTGCAGGGCGGCCCGCAACGATCGGTGGCAACCGGAGTGTGCGGGGGCCACCCGGAGGGCCCGTCGACCGACGCGCCTAGAAGAAGGGCAAAACGGAGGGTTTCCGGAGGGGTGATCAATTCTCAAATGCTTTCAGCCCGGGATTCGCACTGAATCCCGGGCTGATCTGGTAGCGGGGGCAGGATTTGAACCTGCGACCTCTGGGTTATGAGCCCAGCGAGCTA
>CAZIIX010000164.1:0-1540 GCA_964539345.1 uncultured Actinomycetes bacterium
CCTACCAGCCCATCCACGCGCCGTGGCTCGGGCCGAACTTCGAGAACGTCGCGCCGTACGTGGTCATGTTCGTCATCCTGCTCATCCGGCCGTACGGCCTGTTCGGGACGAAGGAGGTGCGACGGGTATGACGAGGACCGACGGCACACCCCGCACCAGGGACTTCGGTCGGCTCACCGGCCAATCGACGTTCCTCGCGCCGACCGGGCGGCGCGGTGACGTCCCCTGGGCGGCGCGGCGCGGCCGGCCCCGGCTGTACTCCCGGTACGCCGCCGACCAGGCGCTGCTGAACACCGCGACCAAGCGATGGTGGACGCTGGCCCTGGTGGTCGCCGCGTTCGCCGCCCCGTTCCTGGTCGCCGGCGACATCACCTACCTGCTCAGCGTGGCGACCGTGTTCGCGATCGCCGGCATCGGGATGAACCTGATCACCGGCTACGCGGGGCAGATCTCGTTGGGGCACCCGTTCTTCATGGCCGTCGGCGCCTACACCGCCGCGGTGATCGCCGGTGCGCCCGGCAGCTCCGTCTACGGGCTGGGCTGGGACCTGGCGATCGCGCTGCCGCTCGCCGCGGTCGTTCCCGCCCTGATCGGCCTGGTCGTCGCCCCGCTGGCCATGCGGGTGCGCGGGCTGTACCTGGCCATCCTCACGCTGGGGCTGCTGATGGTCGGCGCGCAACTGTTCAAGCAGTGGGCCGCGCTCACCGGCGGATCGGGGGTGGGCAGGGCCGTGGCGCGCCCGACGCTGTTCGGTTCCGACCTGACCCGGACCTACGCCATGGGCCCGCTGCTGATCACGAAGGGCATCTCGCTGTACCTCCTCTCGCTGGTGCTGCTCATCGTGCTGGGCGTCGCGGCACGCAACCTCGCGCGGTCCCGCACCGGCCGTGCCTTCGCCGCCGTGCGCGACCGGGACATCGCCGCCGAGATGATGGGCGTGCCGCTGCTGCGCACCAAGACCGTGGCGTTCATGCTCTCCTCCGGCTACGCCGGGATCGGGGGTGCGCTGCTGTCGATGCTGGTCGGCCGGATCACCCCGGAACAGTGGGACATCTTCATGGCCATCCAGCTGCTGGCCATCGTCGTCATCGGTGGCGTGGCGACGATCTCCGGCACCATCATCGGCGCGGCATTCGTCGTGCTGCTGCCGAAACTGCTCGAGGTAGTGGCGCCGTTCCTTCCCGGCGTCGGGCCCAGTGGCCAGGGCCTGATCTCGGTGTTCCAGCTGCAGACGCTGCTGTTCGGCGCGCTCATCGTGGTCTTCCTGATCCTGGAACCGCGCGGACTGTTCGGCCTGTGGTACCGGGTCCGCGTGTACTTCGCGACGTGGCCGTTCCGATATTGACCGTTCACCCACCCCCCGTTCCCATCGGGCCATGACAGAAGGAGCACAGCATGAAACGTCCGAGACTCTCGATCCTCGCGGCGCTCGCCGCGGCCGGGGCGCTGGCATTGACCAGCTGCTCGGCGGTCGACGAGGGGGACGGTGCCTCGTCGGCGCCGCCACCCGCGAGCGCCGCCGACGACACCGCGGAGCCCG
>CAZIIX010000164.1:1640-5987 GCA_964539345.1 uncultured Actinomycetes bacterium
CCGGCGATGCGCCGGCCGACGAGACCGACGACGCCGGTGACGACGGCGCCGCTGCCGAGATCGCGTTCGACGAGGGTGTCACCGCCGAACCCTGCCCGGACGCGGTCAACCCGGACAACGGCTGCATCTATCTGGGCATCCTCTCGGATCTGACCGAGGGCCCGTTCGCCGCGCTGGCCGTGCCCATCGTCGACGGCCAGCGGGCGTTCTGGAAGGCGGTCAACGAGGCCGGCGGCATCGGCGGCTTCGACGTGGACATCGACGCCAACACCCGCGACACCAAGTACCAGGCGGCCGAGCACGCCGCGGCCTACCAGCAGATCCAGGGCAATATCCTGGCGCTGGCGCAGACCCTGGGCACGGTGAACACCGAGGCGATCCTGGCCGACATGGACGAGCACGACATCGTCGCGCTGCCGGCGTCCTGGTGGTCGGGGTACGCGTTCGCCGACAACGACAAGGGACTGATCCTGGAGAACGGCTACTCCTACTGCACCGAGGCCGTCGTCGGCCTGGATTGGTTCACCGAGAGCCACGCCAAGCCGGGCAGCATCGCCGCCGTCGGATACCCGGGCGACTACGGCGGCGACTCCGCCGCGGGCGTCGAGCTGTGGGCCGACGTGAACGGCTCCGAGGTCACCGTGGTGCCGACCGGGCCCAACCAGGTCACCGGCAACCAGGACGCCGTCGTGGCCGCGGTGAAGAAGGCCGCCCCCGACGTGGTCGTGCTGGCGGTCGGACCCGCCGAAACCGCCGAGATCGTCGGCAAACTCGCCGCCGGCGGCTTCACCGGCCGCTTCATGGGCTCGCTGCCGACCTGGAACCCCGCACTGCTGGAGAGCGCGGCCGCGCCGGCGCTGACCGCCCTGTACAACCACATGTCCCCGTCCGAGCAGTGGGACGGCACCAGCCCCGGTGCCGAGGACATGAAGGAGTCGACGGGTGGCGAGGTTCCGCCGAACGGAGGCTACGTCATCGGCTGGGTGATGAACTACCCGATGCAGGCGCTGCTCGAGAAGGCCGCCGAGAACGGTGATCTCACCCGTGCCGGGGTGCGCGCGGCCATCGACGGGCTGCAGGTCGACTACCACGGCATGATGCAGGACGTGACGTTCGGCGGGGACGGCAAGGACGTCGCCATGACGAACCTGAAGGTCTACATGCCGGACGCGGACTCGCCTCTCGGAGTCAAGTCCATGGGTGACTTCTACACCGGCACCACGTTCGACCAGATCCCGTACGACGCGGCCTGCTCGGCGGCCGGCTGAGCCGCCAGTCGCACCGCACGGCCGGGCCGCACCGTCGCCGATGCGTCCGCCGACGGCCCGGTGGAGGGGTACGTCCCCTCCACCGGGCCGTCATGGCGTCGGCGGCGCCGACTCGGCGAGGAACGCGTCGGCCCGATCCTTCGGCCGGCCGATGATGGCGCGGTCGCCGCGGACCAGCACGGGCCGCTGCATCAGCCGCGGGAACCGCACCAGCAGCGCCGCGACCTCCTCCGGGGTCCGGTAGTCGGCCGCGTCCAGCCCCTGGGCGGCGAAGAACGAGTCCTTGCGCACCAGATCGGCGGGTGGATCCTCCAGCATCGCCAGCAGCCCGAGAACCTCGTCATGGGTGAGCGGGTGCTTCAGGTACTCGACGACCGTCGCATCGACACCGGCCGTGGCGGCGCACTCGGTGGCGTGCCGGGAGGTGGAGCAGGCGGTGTTGTGGTAGATGGTGACGTCGGACATAGGCCCAGCGTATCGGCGCCGCGTGGCGAGGACATGGCACCGTCGCGCGCCCGTGCGGCGGCCGGCGCCCGGCGAGGAACCTCCCGACGAGTCCATGATGGGAGGAGGCATGGTCGCGCTGAGCCTCCGCGATGTCACGACGGATGGCCCGCGACCAGGAACGGAGGAGGGAATGTTGAAGCTATTCCGCGGGAGCAAACTGCACGACTGGCCGGGCCGGATCGCCACCGGCGCCTACATCCTGCACAACGGCCTGAGCAAGCGAAAGGCGGACAGCGACACCGCCGCGGGTCTGCACGGCATGGCCTCGGGCAGCTTCCCGATGGTGGCCGACATGCCGCCGGAGCAGTTCGTGCAGCGCCTGTCGACACTGGAGATCGCCGTCGGCGGACTCCTGCTGGCGCCGATCGTGCCGTCCGCGCTCGCCGGTGCCGCGCTGGCCGGATTCTCCGGCGGATTGGTGACGATGTATCTGCGGACGCCGTCGCTGCACCAGCCGGGCAGCTACTGGCCGACACAGGCGGGCACCGCGGTGAGCAAGGACGTGTGGATGCTGGGGATCGGAACCGGCCTGGTGCTCGACGCGCTCACCCGCCGGCGCCGGCGCCGGTCGTAACCGGCCGGGCGCGCAGCCGGGGGGCGCGGCTCGTCACCGGCGGGTCGCCGGTGCCTTGCCCTACCCGTCCAGGAACGCGAAGTACGGCTGCCCCTGCGGACCCTTGCCGGTGAGCAGCACGGTGCCGCCGTCCACCCGGGTGATCGTCGACGGGTGATTCCAGCCCTCGACGGGCGCATCCGGCAGGATCGCCGTCGCGTAGCCGTGCACCCCGACCGCCTCGGACCAGGCGCGCCCGAACGGCCCGACGAACGCGGAGGTGTCGGTGCTGGCGATCGCCTCGTTGTTGTTCTCGAAACTGCTCGTGCGGAACGTCCACGCGGCGCTGCCGTCGGCGAGCCGGAACGCGGAGAGGGCCTCACCGGTCCATCCGATCAGCAGGTCGCCGAGCGGCGCCATGCGACGCGGGATGCGTGTCGCCGGCGGGTCGTCGACCGTGTCCCCGACGCGGCGGGTCCAGCGCACCTCCGCCGTCCCACCGGTGAGGTCGAGCAGCGTGATCGAGTCCTCGACCACGGCCTCGCCGTGCGCGGCCAGCACCAGTCCGCCGGGCAGCACCGTCAGTCCGCGCCCGTTGCCGACGCGGGTCAGCGTCACCGTCGACCGGGTCTCGCCGGTGGCGAGGTCGAGCACCGCGTAGTCCACCGACTTGTCGGCCGACGACTCGACCTGCAGGACGGCGTCGCCGACCACGGCGAGCTGGCTGCGCCAGGCCGACTCGTGCTCCCACAGCGGAGTGAATCCACTGGCGGCGACGCGGAATCCGCGCAGCATGGTGCCGTGCCGCGTGACCAGCACGTCGCCGCCGGAGTGGATGTCGTGGCATCCGGCGCTGCCGTCGTCGGCGAAGCGGGCGATCTCCGAGCCGTCCTCGGCGGACAGCAGCACCAGCGCCGCCCTGTCGTCGCCGAGCCGGCCCTCGGCGTTGCTGGCCGCGGCGACGATGCCGACGCCCGGGATGAGCGCCGCGCGACACTCGGTGGAGATGTCCGGGGCGACCCACCGCACGGCCCGGTCGGCGGTGTCCACCGCGATCAGCACGGATGCCCCGTCATCGTCGTCGCCGTCCGGCACGGTGGCGCGGATCAGCGCCAGGCCGTCGCCGATGACCAGCGGCGCACCGGTCTCCTCCCAGATCGTCGCGCCCTCCGGCAATTGCGACACGTCACCGACGTCGCTCGCGACGGTCGCGGCGGTCGCCGGTACCCGCGGATACAGCCCCAATGCGGCTTCGGCGGACCGGCTGGAGCGCACCACCTCGACACTGCCGGTGGTGACGAAGTCGCTGACGCAGGCCGCCCGCACCTGCGGGTCGGCGATCGCCAGCGAGCAGACCGTCTCCGCCTGGGCGGCGCGCTGCTCACGATTCCGCTGCAGTGTGTCGCTCTCGATCGCCGGATGCGCGGCGGGGTAGTCGCGGTCGGTGAACGTCTCCGTGGACTCCCCGGGCAGGTAGGAGAACAGCGAGGTCTCGTCGGTCAGCCGCCAGCTGTCGGCGTAGGTGCCCTCCAGCTCCTGCTGCGTCGGCCGGGTGCCGAGGTTGCGGCCGTCCTGGGTGATGTAGCCGCCGACGGTGCGGTCGTTGGTGCCGAAGATCCCGGTCCACTCGGCGCTGTCGGCGCCCGCCTGCAGGTAGACGTTGACGATCGAGGAGTGGTAGGTCAGGGAGACCACGGTGCCGTCGGTGTGCGTGATGCGCGCCCCGTCGCCGCGCCGTTCGACGAGCATGTCGCCGGCCTGGAACACCGGCATCGCGGCGAACTCGTGCGCCTCGCCGTCGATGACGATGGTCGCGGGGTCGCGCCGATCCACCTGGATCCGGTGCTGCCCGTCCGAGACCACGGCGGCGCTGCCGATGGTCATCCGGCAGTCGCAGGCCACCGGCGCGAATCGGGCCTGCACCGTGAGGTTGTTCGAGGTGGCGACGGTGAACTCGCCGACCACCATCAGGCCGTAGTGCGAGCCGTCGAACCGCGCGACATGCGGGTCGCCGAAGAC
>CAZIIX010000165.1:0-3956 GCA_964539345.1 uncultured Actinomycetes bacterium
GCGGGGTGCTGGTCACCATGTTCGACGGACGCACCGTGCACGCCCGCGAGGTGGTCGCGATGCTCGTCGAGCGCTTCGGCGACATCGTCTTCGACACCGTCATCTCCCGCACCGTCAAGTTCCCCGAGACGACCGTGGCCGGCGAGCCGATCACGACCTATGCCTCGACGTCATCGGCGGCCGAGGCCTACCGGGCGCTCGCCCGCGAGGTGATCGCGCGGTGACGGTCGCGTCGCCCGACCAGATGGACACGCTGCCGCAGACCCCCGACGACGAAGGCCCGCAGGAGGCGGTCAGCGGCTCGAGCTCGTTCCATGTGCGGCTGGACAACTTCGACGGCCCGTTCGACCTGCTGCTGCAGCTCATCTCCGGCCGGCAGATGGACATCACCGAGGTCGCACTGCACCGGGTCACCGACGACTTCATCGCGCACATCCGCGCCATGGGACCGGATTGGGACCTCGGCCAGGCCACCGAGTTCCTCGTCGTGGCCGCGACGCTGCTCGATCTGAAGACCGCCCGCCTGCTGCCGGACGCCGACGTCGATGACGAGGCCGATGTGGCGCTGCTGGAATCGCGGGACCTGCTGTTCGCTCGGCTGCTGGCCTATCGCGCCTATCAGCAGGTCGCCGCGCTGTTCGTCGAACTGCAGGCGGCCGCGCTGCGACGCTACCCCCGTGCGGTCACGCTCGAGGACCGCTATCTGACGCTGCTCCCCGAGGTGCAGATCGGCATGAGCCCGGCCGCATTCGCCGAGCTCGCCGCCGCAGTGTTCGCGCCCAAACCACCGCCGCCCGAGGTCTCCATCTCGCACGTGCACTCCTCGCCGGAGTCCGTGCCCGAGCACACCAAGATCATCGCCCGGCGGCTGATGGACTCCGGGCGTGCCACGTTCGCCGAACTCGTGGCGGACTGCACCTCCGTCATGCAGGTCGTCGCGCGGTTCCTGGGACTGCTCAACCTCTATCGGGCGTCGTCGGTGGCCTTCGACCAGGACGAGCCCCTCGGCGCGCTCACCGTACGCTGGTCAGCGGACACCGCCGGGGAATCGGACCCGGCGATCCCCGACACGGACGAGGAGTATGCGTGAGCAGCAGCCAGCCCGCCGCCGAACCGTCCGCCGCTTCCGCCGCCGCCGATCACCCCCGGGATGCCGACCCCGGCGAGCTGCCACCGGACACCGACGAGCCGGACTTCGATGACGACGCCGTCCAATCCGCCTTGCTCTCCGCCGACGAGATCCCCGGCGCGCTGGAGGCGGTGCTGCTCGTGGTCGACTCACCGGTCTCCGAGTCGTCCCTGGCCGCCACCATCGGACTGCCCGCCGACGAGGTGCGCGACCACCTGCTCGCCATCGCGGCGCGCCTGACCGAGACCGGTTCCGGCATCGACCTGCGCGAGTCCGGCGGCGGATGGCGCTTCTACACCCGGGACACGTACGCGCCGATCGTGGAGCGGTTCGTCATGGATGGCACCCAGACCCGGCTGTCCCGCGCCGCCCTGGAGACGCTCGCCGTCGTCGCCTACCGGCAGCCGGTCACCCGCTCGCGGATCGCCGCGGTGCGCGGCGTCAACGTCGACGGTGTGGTGCGCACCCTGCTCTCCCGCGGTTTGATCGAGGAGGAGGGCACCGACCCCGACACCGGCGGCGTGCTGTACCGCACGACCGAGCTGTTCCTGGAGCGCATGGGCCTGGCCGGCATCGACGACCTGCCCTCGCTCGGCCCGCTGCTACCGGATGTGGATGCGATCGACGATGAGTGACGATTCCGGCCCCGACGAGACCGAACTGGTCCGCCTGCAGAAGGTGCTGGCCGGTGCGGGCGTCGCATCGCGCCGCAAGGCCGAGGAGATGATCCGCGCCGGTCGCGTCACGGTGGACGGGGTGGTCGTGCGCGAGATGGGCGTGCGCATCGACCCGAACAGCGCCGTGGTGCACGTCGACGGCGACCGGCTCACGCTCCGCCAGGACCAGATCTACCTGGCGCTGAACAAGATGCCGGGGATGCTCTCGACGATGTCCGATGACGAGGGCCGGCCGCACATCGGCACGCTGCTCGAGGAGTGGGGCATCACCACCCGGCTGTTCCACGTCGGCCGGCTCGACATCGACTCCGAGGGGCTGCTGCTGCTGACCAACGACGGCGAGCTCGCGCACCGACTGACGCACCCGTCGTTCGGCGTGTCCAAGACGTACATGGCGGAGATTCCCGGCCCGGTCCCGCGGGACCTGGGCAGGCGGCTGCGACGCGGCATCGAACTCGATGACGGGGTGGCCGCGGTGGACGAGTTCGAGGTGGTGGACGTCCTCGGCTCCCGGGCGGTGGTCAAGGTCGTGCTGCACGAGGGCCGCAAGCGCATCGTGCGGCGGATGCTGGACGCGGCCGGCCACCCCGTCTCCCGACTGGTGCGCACCCATATCGGTGACGTGCAACTGGGTCACCAGCGCCCGGGGACGCTCCGTAAACTGGGCCCCGTGGAAATCTCGCTCCTGTACCGGGCGGTGGGGATGTAGTGGACGGCACGTTCGTCATCGCCGTGGACGGCCCGTCCGGCACCGGCAAGTCGACGGTGTCCCGTGCCGTCGCGCAGCGCCTCGACGCCGGCTACCTGGACACCGGCGCGCTGTATCGCATCGTCACCGTCCACATCCTCGACCGGGCCATCGATCCGGCGGACGTGGACGCCGTCGAGCGGTCCCTGGCGGAGCTCGACTTCGAGTCGCCCACCGACCCGGCCGACCAGCGGCACGTGCTGCGCGGCCGGGACATCACCGCGCGCATCCGGCAGGACGATGTGACGGCGGCGGTGTCGGCGGTCGCCGCCAACCCGACGGTGCGCGCCTACCTGCTGGACCGGCAGCGCCGCCTCGCCCGCTCCGGGCGCATGGTGGTGGAGGGTCGTGATATCGGCACGGTCATCGCGCCGGACGCGACGGTGAAGATCTACCTGACCGCCGACCCCGCGGTCCGGGCCCGCCGTCGCCTGGAGCAGGACGCGGAGGCCGGCTCGGAGCGCGAGCTTCATGCGGTCGCCGGGGATCTCGCCCGGCGGGACACGCACGACTCGACCCGGGCACACGCCCCGCTGGCGTCCGCGGCGGATGCGGTCACGATCGACTCGACCGATCTGACCATCGACCAGACGGTGGCGGCGATCATCGACGTCGCGCACGCCAAGGGAGTGTCGTGACCGGCACGCCGCACGGACCGGTGCGCTGGTTCCATCTCGGCGGCGACGACGACCCGGCGCCCGAGGGACGGTGGCAGCGCGCGTTCGACCGGGGACGGCGCATCGGCATCTGCCTGTCCAAGACGCTCTACAAGCTCGACATCCGCGGCGAGGAGAACGTGCCGCCGACCGGGCCGCTGCTCGTGGTGGTCAACCACACCGCCTTCATGGACGGCCCGGTCGTCTACGGCCGCACGCCACGGCGGGTGTCCTTCCTGGTCAAGGCGGAGGTGCTGCGCGGCCCGCTGGGCTGGTTGCTGCGCGCCGTCGGCCAGTACGCGATCAACCGGGCGGCGCCGCAGCGCGACGTGCTGATGGCGTCGCTGGCGCAGCTCAAGGCCGGCGGATCCATCGGGATCTTCCCGGAGGGGCAACGGACCGCCGGCGACGTCAGCACCGTGTACAACGGCGCGGGATGGCTCGCGGCCCGCGCCGGGACCGCCGTCGTGCCGGTCGCCGTGCGTGGCACCGCTCGCCCGCCCGGGCGCCGCATCCCCCGATTCCGCCCCTGGGTGCATATCCGGTTCGGCCCTGCCTTCGACATTCCCCGTGGCGCAGGAAAAGTCGCCATCGACGCCGCCACGGCAACGATCCAGCGGCAGCTTGCGGCCACCGTCGCGGCACTCGACCGGGACATCGCGGCGGTCGAGGCTCGACGGGCACGCTTTGACAGCCACTGGCGGCGATCATGAGCGATCACGAGGGCGGCGTGCCGGGTGGCGGCG
>CAZIIX010000165.1:4056-5956 GCA_964539345.1 uncultured Actinomycetes bacterium
GCGGCTCCTTCGACGGCGACGGAACCTGGTCGGAGGAAACGGAATTCATCGGCTGGGAGGGCGCCGACGAGTTCGCCGGCGCCGAACCCGGCGATCTCCCCCCCGCTGCGATGCCGGTCGTCGCCGTCGTCGGGCGGCCGAACGTCGGCAAGTCGACGTTGGTCAACCGCATCATCGGGCGGCGCGAGGCTGTCGTGCAGGACGTCCCGGGGGTGACCCGGGACCGGGTCTCCTACGACGGGCTCTGGCGCGGTCGGGCGTTCACCGTGGTCGACACCGGCGGCTGGGAACCGGACGCTCGCGGTATGGCCGCGCACGTGACCGCCCAGGCGGAACGCGCCATGTCCAGCGCCGATGTGGTGGTCTTCGTGGTGGATGCGACCGTCGGTGCGACCCAGACCGACGAGGCGATGGCGAAGGTGCTGCGCCGCTCGAAGGTCCCGGTCGTGCTCGCGGCGAACAAGGTCGATGACGAGCGGGTGATGGCCGACGTGGCCGCGCTCTGGTCGCTGGGCCTCGGTGAGCCCTCTCCGGTGTCGGCGCTGCATGGGCGCAGCTCCGGTGATCTGCTCGACGTGATCATCGAGGCGATCCCGGACGCGCCGGCCGAACGCGGCGTCGCGCCCGGCGGTCCGCGCCGGGTGGCGCTGCTGGGCAAGCCCAACGTCGGCAAGTCGTCGCTGCTGAACAAGCTCACCGGCGAGACCCGCTCGGTGGTGCACCACGAATCCGGCACCACCGTCGATCCGGTCGACTCCCTGGTCGAACTCGACGGTGAGGTGTGGCGATTCGTCGACACCGCCGGTCTGCGCCGCAAGGTGGTGTTCGCCTCCGGCACCGAGTACTACGCGTCGCTGCGCACCCACGCGGCGCTGGACGCGGCCGAGGTGGCCGTCGTGCTCATCGACACGGCCGAACCGATGAGCGAGCAGGACCAGCGGGTGATCTCCATGGTCATCGAATCGGGGCGGGCACTGGTCATCGCCATGAACAAGGCCGACCTGGTCGACGCGGACCGCCGGGCGGAGAGCGACTGGGAGCTGGACCGGGATCTGGCGCGCGTGCCATGGGCGCATCGGATCAACATCTCGGCCACCAGCGGCCGCGGCGTGCACCGGCTGGCCCCGGCGCTGCGCGAGGCGCTGGCGTCCTGGGACCGGCGCATCCCGACCGGCCGGTTGAACGGCTGGCTGAAGGACCTCATCGCCGCGACGCCGCCGCCGGTCCGTGGAGGACGCCAACCACGGGTGCTGTTCGCCACCCAGGCAGCGATCCGTCCGCCGACGTTCGTGCTGTTCACCACCGGATTCCTGGAGGCGGGCTACCGGCGGTTCATCGAGCGGCGGCTGCGCGAGGACTTCGGGTTCACCGGGTCGCCGGTACGCATCAACGTGCGCGTCCGGGAGAAGCGGTCCGGGCGGCACTGACCAATCGGCGGCACTGACCAATCAACGGCCCCGCGCCGGCGTCAGCGTGCCGGCGGATCGGACCTGGCGCGGGTCAGTTCCTCGGCGGCGGCGACGATCTCGTCCTCGGAGACCAGCACGAGATTCGCGGCGGGGCCGAGCGGCACGAACGAGTCGGCGCCGGCGACGCGCCGCACCACCCCGTCGAAACCGTGCTCGACCAGCGCGGCGATGATGCCCTCGCCGACACCTCCGTCATGCCGGGTCTCGTCCACGATCAGCACGGTGCCGGTCCCGGCGGCCTCGCGCAGCAGGTCGTCGACCGGCAGCGGCGCGAGCCAGCGCAGATCCACCACCCGGCACCGGATCCCGCCGCTGGCCAGCCGGCCCGCTGCGCGCAGCGACATGCGCACCCCGTTGCCGAACGTGACGATGGTCAGGTCGGCACCGTCGCCGTAGGTGCGGGCGGATCCGATCGGCACTCGCTCCGACGG
>CAZIIX010000166.1:0-5945 GCA_964539345.1 uncultured Actinomycetes bacterium
CATGGTGAGTAGCGTAGCGGGCGCTCGGTCGGCTCCCTCCCGCTGGGAAGGCCTGGGAAAGGACCTCGTCATGGTCACTCACGTCGTGACAAATCAAGCCGCCCCGCGGGTGGACGTCGATGAGTACGCCGGCAACGTCGCCCTCGTCGAGGCGGTCGGACAGTTGGCGCCGCACGCCGATCGGGCCGAGCTGACCCGGATCGGCCGGCTCGTCGGCAGCTCCGACTTCCAGCATGACGCCGATCTGGCGAACCGCATCCCGCCCGAGCTGCACACCCACGACCGGTGGGGCAATCGGATCGACCATGTCGAGTTCCACCCCGCCTATCACCGCATCCTGGCCGACGACCTGGCATCGGGGTCGCACTCGCTGGCCTGGGCGCACCCCGGCGCCGGGGCCACCGTCGAGCGCGCGGCACGTTTCATGCTGTTCGCGCAGATCGAGCCGGGCCACTCGTGCCCGGTGTCGATGACGCACGCCGCGGTCGCCTCGCTGCAGGGCACGGCGCACGCCGAGTTCTGGCTGCCCCGCCTGTTGTCCACCGGATACGACCCGCGGCTGATCGACCCGGCCGAGAAGTCCTCGGTCACGTTCGGCATGGCGATGACGGAGAAGCAGGGCGGATCCGATGTCCGAGCGAACACCACGACGGCGGTCGCGGACGGCGACCACTACCTGATCAGCGGCCACAAGTGGTTCTGCTCCGCGCCGCAGTCCGATGCCTTCCTGATGCTGGCCCGGCTGCCGGAGGGCGTCAGTTGCTTTCTGGTGCCGCGCATCCTGCCCGGTGGCGAACGCAACCCGTTCGCGATCCAACGACTCAAGGACAAGCCGGGCAACCGGGCCAACGCCTCCAGCGAGATCGAGCTGGACTCCACCCGCGGCTGGCTGGTCGGCGAACCGGGCCGGGGGGTGCGGACGATCATCGACATGGTCGGTCGCACCCGGCTGGACTGCATCCTGGGCACGACGGCCGGCATGCGGCAGTCCGTCGCCGAGGCGGCGTGGCACGCCCAGCACCGTCGCGCGTTCGGGGCGCTGCTCCTCGATCAGCCGCTGATGCGCGCCGTGCTGGCCGATCTGCAGCTCGAGGCGGAGGCGGCCACCTGGACCGCGGCGCACGTCGCCGCCGGGTATGACGAGGGTTCGGCGGACGCCGCCGACTTCCGCCGGATCGGAACCGCCATCGCGAAGTACTGGATCTGCAAGCGCGGTCCGCAGCACGCCTACGAGGCGATGGAGTGCCTCGGCGGCAACGGCTACACCGAGACGTTCCCGCTGGCGCGGCGGTATCGCGAGCAGCCGGTCATGTCGGTGTGGGAGGGCTCGGGCAACGTCATCGTGCTGGACGTGCTGCGAGCGCTGGCGCGGGATCCGGCGACCGGCAAGGCCCTCCTGACGTTCCTGGAGGTCGGCCGCGGCTACGCCGACGACTACGACGTGCAGTTCGATCGTCTCGCGGCCGAGATGGACGCGGCCACGCGGGCCCTGACGGCGGGCGACGACGGAGACATCGCCGGGCTGCAGCGGCGCGGGCGGGTGATCGTCGAACGGATGGCGCTGCTGCTGCAGGCCGCGGTGCTGTTCGAGCACGCGCCGGACGCGGTGGCGCACTCGTTCGTCCGGGCGCGGCTCGGCGCCGATCGCGGCCGCGAGTACGGCGCGCTCCCGGACGGGGTCGAGGTGGATCTGCTCGTCGCCCGCGCCACCGGCTGAGCGCCGGCCGGCCGCGGGGCCGAGCGGTGGGTGTCCGCGCGGCCCGAGCGCCGGCCGCTCCGGCGGTTATACGGTGGGCCAAGTGGAGTCGACGCAAACATCGCGGTGGCGGTTGATCCTCGCCACGTTGTTCGTGGCGGTGGTCGTGTACGGCTTCCAGCAGACGGCGATCACGCCGGCGCTGCCGGTGGTACAGCGCGACCTCGGCGCCTCGCGCGAATGGGCGACCTGGCTGCTGTCCGGATATTTCATCGTCGCCTCCGTCACACCGGTCTTCCTGGGCAAGCTGGCGGACCGGACGAGCAAGCGCCGCATCCTGCTCGGCGCGTTGATCGCGTTCGTGCTGGGCAGCGTCGGTGCGGCGCTGTCACCGTCGATCGGGCTCATCGTCGTCTGCCGGCTGGTGCAGGGCCTGGGCGGCGCCGTCTTCCCGCTGGCGTTCGCGATCGTCCGGGACGGCCTGCCGGACGCCCGGGTGGGCAGCGGGATCGGCATCCTCTCCGGCGGTTTCGGCGTCGGCGCGCTGGCCGGCTACGGTCTCGGCGGCCTGATCACGCAGTTCATCGGCTGGCGGTGGATCTTCGGGATCGGCGCGATCGTGCTCACCGCGACGATCGCGCTGGTGGCCGCGGTGGTGCCCGCGTCGGACGGCGGGGGGCGGCGGGGTCTGGACACGCCCGGCGCCGTGCTGTTCGGCGTCGCGCTCGCCGCGGTGATCGTCGGCGTGACCGAGGGGCCCGAGCGCGGATGGGGCTCGTCGCTGGTGGTGGGCATGTTCGTGCTGTCCGCGGTCGCGGCCGGCTGCTGGGTGTATCGCGAGCTGCACACGGACGAGCCGCTGATGGACCTGCGCGTGCTGGCGTCCCGCACGATCCTGCTGACCAACCTCGCCTCGATGCTCAGCGGGTACTCCGCGATCGGCGTGGGCGTGCTGCTGACATTCCTGATCCAGGGCCGGGGCGGGGGCCACCTGGCGCTGTTCGGGCTGGTGGCGGGCCCGCTGTTGACCGGGCTGGTGCTGATGCCTCGCGCCCTCGGGCAGGCCGTCGGCGGACCGATCGCCGGACCGCTGTCCCGCCGGTTCACGCCGTCGCAGCTGCTGGCCGCCGCCATGATGCTGGTCGCCGGCGGTGTCGCGGCACTCGCCGTCTGGCGCTCGTCACTGTGGGGCCTGATCGTCGAACTCGCCGTCGTCGGCCTCGGTTTCGGCCTGGCGATCTCGGTGATGGGCGCGCTGGTGACCCTCAGCGTCGACATGAGCGAAACCGGCGTGTCCTCCGCGATCAACTCCGTGGTGCGCCGGGTCGGCGGCGCGGTCGGCGCCCAGGTGGGAGTGGCGCTGCTGGCCGCCATGACGGACGGCGCCGACGGCGAACCCACCGCGGCGGCGTTCACCACCGCGTTCATCGTCGCGGCCGGGGCCGCCTTCGCCGGGGCCGTCTGCGCGCTGATGATCGACCCGCGGCATCTACGCCGCCACCCGCCACCGGGCCAGGGCGAGCACCCCGACCGGGCCGCTACTGGCTCAGCGCGGCCTTCACCGCGGACGCGATGCGCGACCCCTCCGCCTGCGGGCCCACGCGGTCCTTGACGGTCTTGATCACGACGCCCATCTGCCTCATCGTCGGGGCCCGGCCGCCGGGCTCCGTCATACCGGCGACGACCTCGCCGACGACCGCGTCCAGTTCCCGGTCGGTGAGCTGCGCCGGCAGGTACCGGCCGAGGATCTCGGCCTCCGCATTCTCCTTGCCCGCCAACTCGTCCCGTCCCGCCGCTGCGTAGACCTCGGCGGACTCGTGGCGCTTCTTGACCTCCTTGGTCAGCACGGCGACCACCTCGTCGTCGGTGAGCTCGACCGCCTCCTTGCCGGCCACCTCCGCGTTGGTGATCGCGGCCAGCGCCATGCGCAGCGTGCCGGTCACCGTGGTGTCGCGCGCCTTCATCGCCGCCGTGAGATCGGCGCGCAGTCGCGCTTTGAGCCCGGCCGTCGGCGTGTCGTCGCTCATCGCATCCTCCTCGATGGTCGCCAGGCGTCCATTGTCCCCCGGCCGGGCGACCGCGCCGTCATCGCCCGGCGAAGTGCGCGTTGATCACCGGGTAGCCGATACCGCCGAGCTCGGCGAACGATCCGGTGGCCAGCAGCCGCTCGACGGTGTCCCGCACGGACATCAGCATCGCCAGGTTCAGCGACGATCCGGTGGAGATCCGCCCGACACCGGCATCGGCCAGCTCGGCCCGGCTCGGCGATTGCGCACCGGCCAGGATGTTGACCGGCGCCCCGATGCCGGCGGTGAGCAGCGCGATCGTGTCCGGGTCGCGCACCCCGGGGACGAAGATGCCGCTCGCGCCGGCGGCCAGGTAGGCCTCGGCGCGGCGCAGCGTCAGGTCCAGCCGCTCGCCGGCCTCCCCGACCGGCGCGAAGTAGACGTCGGTGCGGGCGTTGATGTAGAGCGGGACGCCGACGTCGTCCGCCACCCGCCGGGCCACCGAGATGCGTTGCGCGGCCACGTCTATGGGGTAGAGCGGGTCGCCGCCCGAGTCCTCCAGGTTGACGCCGACGGCGCCGGCATCCAGCACCGCCCGGATGCTGTCGGCCAGCGCATCGTCGTCATCGCCGTAGCCGGTCTCGATGTCGGCGGTGACCGGGACGTCGACGGCGCGGGCGATGCGGCGCACCACGCCCACCGCGTCGTCCCGCGAGATGACGTTGCCGTCCGCCTCGCCGATGCTCCAGGAGCAGGCGGCACTCGACGTGGCGATGGCCTTCGCGCCGGCCTGCGCGATGACGTAGGCGGAGGCCGCGTCCCAGGCGTTGGGCAGGACGATCGGATCGCCGGGGATGTGCAGCGCGGCGAACCGCTGCGCCTTCTCCGCCGGGCTGGTGGGTTCGCTCATGCCTCCAGCTAACCCCGCCGGACGGCCGGCCGCAGCGCGGTCGGATCAGTCCGCGGGCGACGGGCCCGTCGCCGCCGCGTACACCACCCGCCGGGCCAGCCCGTAGCGGGCGGCGACCTCGTCGACCGCATCTCGCCGCGTCCGGCCGGCCGCGACCAGCTCGTCCACCTCCGCGCGCAGCGCCGTCTCGTCCGGCGCGGCGTCGTCCGGTGACGCCCCCGCCACCACCAGGGTGACCTCCCCGCGCACCTCCGCGGCGCCGGCCGCCAGCTCGCCCAGCGCGCCGCGCCGCACCTCCTCATAGGTCTTGGTCAGTTCCCGGCACAGTGCGGCGCGCCGCTCGGCGCCGAACGCCTCGACCATGGCGGCCAGCGTCGCCCCCAACCGGTGCACCGACTCGAAGAAGACCATGGTGCGCGGCTCCCGGGCCAGGGCGGACAGGGCCCGGGACCGCTCCCCGGTCCGGCGCGGCAGGAATCCCTCGAAGCAGAACCGGTCACTGGGCAGGCCGGACAGCGCCAGGGCGGTGACGACCGCGCTCGGCCCCGGAACGCTCGTCACCGTCATCCCGGCCTCGGCTGCCGCGGACACCAGCCGGTAGCCCGGGTCCGACACGCTCGGCATGCCGGCGTCGGTGGCCACGACCACGGTGGCGCCGCCGCGGATCCGGTCCAGCAGCGCCGGGATGCGCGACTGCTCGACCGCCTCGTAGTAGGAGACGAGCTGCCCGGACAGTGTCACGCCCAGCTCGGAGGCCAGCCGGCGCAACCGCCGGGTGTCCTCCGCGGCGATGACATCGGCCGTGGCCAGCGCCTCGGCCAGCCCGGACGAGGCATCCGAGACCCTGCCCAGCGGGGTTCCCGCGAGCACCAACCGGCCAGCCGACACAGGGGAGGTCACCCGCCCACCCTACGATTGCTGCTATGTCCTCCGGCCCCGCGACCCTGGATCGCGCCGACGGCACCGCCCGTCTCGCGCAGCCCAGTCTCGACCTCGCGGCCGAGGACACCGTGTTCCGTCCCGATCCGGCCGACTCGACGGTGGAGATCGGCGCCGTCCCGGAGATCGAGCAGCCGGTCGGCCGGCGCAGTCCGCACATCCGGCCGATGCCCACCGACGCGGTCCGCAGCTGGTTCATCACCGGGCTGCTCACCGTCATCGGCGGGATCCTGCGGTTCTGGAACCTGGGGTTCCGCACCGACGGCGGCACGCCGCTGTTCGACGAGAAGTACTACGCCGTGCAGGCCGCCGAGATGATCCGGACCGGCGGCGTGGAGGACAACCAGGCGTACGGCGTCATCGTGCATCCGCCGCTGGGCAAGCAGATCATCGC
>CAZIIX010000167.1:0-5907 GCA_964539345.1 uncultured Actinomycetes bacterium
TCCTCGGTGTCGCAGGCGCTGTAGCGCCCGGCGCCGCGCACGTTCGCCCAGGTCACAGCGCATATTCAGACCAGTCTGCTGCCTATCAACTCCAGAAGTCCGGTCCGTGCGCAATGTTTAGCACGGGCATACCTCAAATAGGCTGTCAGTTTCAGAAGTCGGCTGCGTGATTGTCGGAAGTGGCGTGTATTAATTCCGGCGGGGCATCCGGCACTGTCGGTATGAAAGCGCTATTTCGCGAAAATTTAAGACGTGGTGATACTGTGCCCGAATCGCGCGTCGACCAGAGGTTTTGCGCCATGGCCGGTGACATCTATAGACGGAGGCCCTCATGGCATATCGAAGCAGCGTGCCCCACAGCAACGGTCAGAGGAAGAATCTGGTTCGATCGAGCATCGCATCGATCGCGGCGGTCATTGCGATGGTCGCCGCCGGTGCGACGTTCACCGCACCTGTTGCGGCCGCCGCAAGCGCAACGTACCACCGTCCCGATGGGGTGAACTACACCTACCACCCCGGCGACCCTGCGGCCGGGGCCACCGCGACCGGCTGCGCGAGCGATTGCCCGGACCCGATGTACATCCCGGATTCGCTGCAGATCGGCAGTGAAATGTACCCGGTCGTGGCCATCGGCCTCCGCGCTTTCACGAATGAAAGCATCAGTAGGGTCGAAATTGGCGACAACGTCACGGAAATATTCCAACTTGCCTTCTCGGATGCTAATCTCGAGGAGCTCACTCTCGGCAACGGCGTCGCTACGATTCGCAATTCAGCCTTTGCCCATAACAATCTTAATTCGCTAGAGCTGCCGCAGTCAGTCACGGACATTGGAGTTTCAGCTTTCGCTCACAACAAGTTGTCATCGGTGACTATTCCCCATTCGCTGGCCAAAATCCCCACGTACGCATTCCTGTACAACGACCTGGTTTCGGTGAACTTTCTTGGCTCTGTCACCGAGATTGGCAAGCTCGCGTTCGGCCATAATCCCGATCTGGATTCAGTGACTTTCACCGGCCCGGCGCCAGCAGTGATTGACGCAATCGCCACCGGTACCTATGGCTCTATCTCGTCATTCGATACGTCGTCAGGCTCCTTGGTCCTCAGTTATCCGTGGCGGTATGGCACGTCCCAGGTTGCTGGTGGTTATACGACGCCGACCTGGGAGGGCTACGACACGCAGCCGATCGCCACGGTCACGTTCGACGCCAACGGCCATGGCGCCGCACCAGGCAGCGCGCAGGTGGACGTCGGCAGCAAAGCCCACCAGCCGACGGATCTATCGGCTGCGGGTTGGAAGTTCACCGGCTGGTACACCGACGGTGCGGCGAATGACAAGTTCAGCTTCACGACTCCGGTGGCCGGGGATATGACGCTCTACGCGGGCTGGGAGAAGGTCGAAGCCCCGGGTGCTCCGGGCGCGGGAGGTACCCCTAGCACGGGCGGCACGCCTACCGTGTGCAGCCCGTTCCCGGATGTGGACTCGTCGAATCTGCACTGCAACAACATCGCTTGGTTGAAGGATCAGTCGGTTACGAAGCCGGCGGATGGGATGTACCACCCGGCTGATCCGGTGACGCGCGGGTCGATGACGGCGTTCTTGTTTAGGCTCACTCATCCGGGCCAGTCGTCTCCGGCGTGTTCGAATGATGCCTTCCCCGACGTGGACTCCTCGAACGTCTTTTGTGGCTACATCACCTGGGCCGCCGACAACGGTGTCGCCAAGGGCTATCCGGACGGCACGTTCCGGTCCAGTAACGGGGTCACCCGTGGAGCGATGGCAGCGTTCTTGAAGCGGATCGCTACCGATGATCCGACGCCGCAGTGCCACAGCAAACCATTCGCTGATGTGAGCACCACCGAGGTGTTCTGCGGCGTCATCACCTGGATGAAGCACGAGAAACTCACCTATGGCGTCGGTGACGGCACCGACTATGGCACCACCCAGATCGTCAACCGGCAATCCATGGCCAGCTTCCTCCACCGCATCGACAACTACAGGCACTGAGATGCCCTCACCAGAGCGGCTGATGTGATTGCTGTGGAACGCCGGTCATCGAATCGTCTACACGGCGCCCTTCATCTGACAGTGTTCATATACCGATACGAAGTGCATATACCGATACGAAACGTGAGGGGATCGATGAGGCTGAACAACACACATGGCGCAGCACGCAGGCTGCTCGCACTGGCCGTCGCCTTGGGCGTCGGCCTCGTACTGGGCGCCTGCTCAGCCGATCAGGCGACCGGCGGCACCTCCGCATCCGAGCCCACATCCCTGGCCCGGGCGGCGGACGGCGCTACGGATGCGTCGGTCGATGACGCCGCATCCGGCGAGGCGGGCGTCGGCGAAGCGTCGGAGGCCGAGGCGCCGGGCACGGACGCCGCATCCGATGACGTGGCATCTGAGGACGCCGATTCGGAAGACTCCGACGACGAATTGCCCGGCTGGATCGCCGATGCGTTCCCGATCTACCCGGGCTCGACCGTTGCCGCGGTTGACTCGTCGGGGGAAACATCGATCGCCTCGTTCTTCACCCCGTCCGACGATGGTGAGGCCGTGTACCAGTGGTTCCTGGACCAGTACGGCCAGGACGGCTGGACGATCGACAACACCAACGACGAGAGCATGGACCTGTCTGCCAGCCACGTGGACGGCCTCACCGCCTCGGTCAACGTTACCCAGCCCGACGGCCTCAACGCGTCATGGGTGATGACCGCCGCACGGGGATAGCCAGCGGCTGGAGCGCACGGAGCGTGTCACGTCGGTGCCGATGAGACGGTGTGATGGGGCGGTGAATAACGTATGACGGGTTCTCGCCGGGCCGGGCGCGGCGCACGGCACCCCTGGGTGGGGCGAGCCCGCGCGCTGCGCGCTCGACCGGGGTTCGTTCATCGACGGATGCTCGCCGTGGCACTGGGGTTCGCGGTGCTGGCCGGATGTACGTCGATAGCGGGCACACCTCGGGCGGCTGACGACCCGGGAACGTCGCCATCGGCGTCCGGGCCGAGTGCCACCGGCGTATCCGGCGAGGGCGAGACGCCTGCCGCTGACACCCGCGAACCGAGTTCGCGTGACTTGATCGCCTGGGCGCTTCGATCCGGTGAGATCGATGAACCGACGTCGTGGCTGTATCGGACCTGGGCGGAGTTCGCGGACCCATCGCTGCCGGGTGAGTACCAGGGGGCCCCCGACGGGCACGACACCGAACTCCTCACTTCCATGCCGTTCCGACTCGACGAGTTGCCGACAAATATTCGCGACCAAGTCGAACCGTACTTTTTGCGGCCCACGAACCCGAAGAGCGTATTTAGCACCGATGACGATCCCCCGGGGCTTCGGTCGGCTCGCCGGGCTGCACTCGGCGACAATCCCGCGAAACCGGGCCCATGGCCGTATGTGCCGTGCCAGGGCACATGGGAAGCCGAGGCGGTCCCGGATTTGCCGTTCATGGTATGGGCGTGCCCGAGCGCCGATCACGCGGACGCCGACGGGGCAACCGTCGCTGGGGCGGCCAGCAGCGCGAAGGGCCGGATTGCGACAACGATCGATGTGGTCCAGGCCCATGTCAAACAGATGATCGCCGATATGGGGCCCGTCATCCCGGATGACCCCACCACCGACCCACATCCGCGATCCGACGACCGGATCGACATTTACGTATTACCACCCCACTCATTGGGGCCCGATCGCGACGACAACCCTTTCTACTTGGATAGCCGTATGTGGACCGTCGCGGCATCGCCGTCCGTAGGGGCGAAGGCGAGTGCGTATGTGCTGGTGTCCGCCGACGAGTTCGCCGACGGGGCAATGTTCGAGCGAGAACTCGTTCACGAGCTATTTCATGTCCTGCAGTACACGCACAATGCGACACTGGGCAGTCGGTGGTTTTACGAGGCAAGTGCGGAATGGGCTGCTGCGCACTATGTGCGGCACGATTCGGCCCGCTTGCACCGCGTGCGAATGCCGGTCCTGCAGAACGCCGTCGGCCTGTCGTTGCAGGACGAGCTCGGGTTACACCCATACGGCGCGTATCTGTGGCCGCTGTTCATGGAACAGGAGGTGGGCGCGGCGTCGATCTTCGCGACGTGGAAGGCGCTGTCGGAGGTTCCCCGAGATAGTGACCGGAACGCTGTCATGATGGTCCTGAACAGACAGTTGGACGTAGCTCGCAGCTTCCCGGAATTCGTCATGCGCCTGTACAACGCGAAACTGCCCGGCGACCCGATCAGCACTCGCTTCGTTGATCTCGATCCGAACTTTCCAGATGGGACGACTCCAACGGCGTGGCGGTCACGGACGTTGGGACTTGATGCGCCCCTGGACATTGACTATTCACTCGTGCCGGGTACTGGCTATTACTACGCTCCGGTGAAGATTGCGCCCAACGAACCAGGCAGCGATCACGCGATCATGGTCGCCATTTCGGGGGACATGCATACCATTGATGACCACGTGCCGTCCTTGGAGGCCCTCGTGAAGGGCGAAAACGGCGATTATCGTCGAGAGGTTATCCACTATCGGGGGGATGATCAGCAGGTGTGCGTCAAGGACGAGATGATATTGGTGTTGGCGAACCAGTCGATGGATGAAGACGATGCCGTGGAAGGATCGGCACGGCTGAAGCGCGTCAAGGGCAAAAATGGCAAAGACACACCTTGCGGCCGGGTGGAGGCGAACGATCCCGAAAGCCTGGCCCGCCTGGCGGAGAACGGCGACACCGTGACCGTCGACGGGGATGAGGGCGACGGTGAGCCGGGCGTCGCGCCGATCCTCGTCACCGTGTCCGGTCTGCCGTCGAGCGACACCAGCAGATATCTGGTGAAGGTCACGATGACCGGGGGCACGTTGAACGGCCCACGGACGCTGACATGGCCGCTGGACGACTTCGACGAGGTCGTGCCTGGACAATACCGCAAACACGCCACGGTTCTGCTGGATAACGATCTCACTGACGCGAACCGGCAGTTCACGATCGATGTGCGGCTAGTCCGCGATGGTAAGGAGATCGGCTCCCACACCCCCACCGTGGAGTTGCACGGTCAGAAACCCTGCCTACTTCGCGGCAACGGTTCCATCGCCGATGAAGCTGAGGCGGCCGGCTGCCGACTGGTGGGCACCTTGCACTTCTCGTTCAGCGGCCATTACGACAAGAGTCCGGGTTTCACACGGAACGTTCATACCGACGCGAAATGGAATGGGGACCTGACGGTCCGGCTCAAGCCGGGAACAACGATCGGGGATTCACGCACCACCTTCATCGACGACGGATCGTCTTGGGCCATGTCCGGGTCGGCACGTTTCGAGCTTTGCGCAGCCACCATGGACGGTCGCGAGGTGTGCGACGGGAACATCGTCGAAGAAACGTTCTCCGATGACGACCCGAATCGGCAGCCCGACGGTGATGACGATCTTGTCGGCCTCGCGGCAGAACTCGCCCCGCGACTCGACGTGTGGTTGGAACCGCCCACTGAGGGACACCCCGAGGAGCAGCCTGTGGTACGGGTACGCGTGCCGATCGAACAAGACATCACCGTCAGCGGATCTCTCGCTGACGGCCACTCACCACCCGACCGGTACAGCGACTGGGGACTGGGGTGCTTCACGGCCCCGGCGGAGTCGTGGAACGCGAACAAAAGGTTCTGGAACCACGAGGGCTTCTACACGGGCCCCGAAGAAGGCGCCACCGCCCTCGTCGGGAACTGGAATGCGAATCGCACGACCCTCGACGTCCAGTGCCGCAACTCCTGGAACCTGGTAGACGGCCAGGGCGGCACTCGCCGTGGCCATGTCTCCTACAGCGCCACCGGTAAGCTCCACCTGATCGACGGACCCTGACGGTGACCCGATGACCTCGGGGCGCCATGCGACATGCCAGATTCTCGTGACGGCCAACTGTCTGTTTTGAC
>CAZIIX010000168.1:0-1927 GCA_964539345.1 uncultured Actinomycetes bacterium
GCGGCGATCTCGCCGATGTAGGCGCCGCCGTAGCCGTCCTCCGGGATGGCGCGACCGCGCGCGCTCGCCAGCAGCGACGCGGCGAACCGGTCGATCTGGGTGCCGGCGTCGTTGAAGTAGTACTCGCGGGTGACCTCGGCGCCCTGCGCCGCCAGCACTCTGCCCAGGGCGTCGCCGACGGCGGCCCAACGCGCGCCGCCGATGTGGATCGGCCCGGTCGGATTGGCCGAGACGAACTCCAGGTTGATGGCTCGCCCAGCGAGAGCCGTTGCCGTGCCGTACTTCTCGCCCGCCTCGACGATCGTCGTGACGATGGCACCGGCGGCGGCGGTCTCCAACCGGATGTTCACGAAGCCCGGGCCGGCGACCTCCACCGAGGCGATCCCGGGACTGCCGGCCAGGCGGCGGGCCAGCACGTCGGCGACCCGGCGGGGTGGCACCCCGGCGGCCTTGGCCAACTGCAGCGCGACCGGCGTCGCATAGTCCCCGTGTTCGCGCGAGCGGGGGCGGTCGATCGTCACCTCGTCGGGGATGGCGACGGCGAGGTCGCCCGCGGCGACGGCGGCGGACAGGGCGGCGCGGACTTCGGCGGCCAGCTCGGCGGGATTCACCCGACCATTCTAGGAAGTCGCCGCAGCGCTCCCGGCACCCCGTGCCCCGCACGGCGGTCTCACCGCACCCGATGCGACCGCGGCACCGCCTCGAGCGCCGCCCCGGCGCCCCGCGCGGTACGACGGCGGGACCGTTTCGCGCGTCACCGGAGCACATCGCGATGCGCTAGAGTTGTGCCCCGGGCCCCCGTAGCTCAGGGGATAGAGCACCGCCCTCCGGAGGCGGGTGCGCAGGTTCGAATCCTGCCGGGGGCACCGTGCGCCGGGGGGCGATCCACCGATCGTCGGCGGCCGTCACCCTTGTCGCCGGTCGCCCCGGCACGTGCTCCGCGTCACCGCGCGGCCCCTTCCCAGGTATTTTCACGGACAGTATCGTGTCAAATACGTGCGAGTGGAAGGGGTCTTGACGATGGAGTCCGACGAGGGCGACGCGGCCGCGATCGACACCCGCGTATTGGCGCGCGCCGAACCGGGCGACATCCCGTTGGCCGCCCGCCCGGTGGAGACCGTGCCGGGCCACTGGCTGCTCGCCCGGCTGGGCAAGCGCGTGCTGCGGCCGGGCGGATTGCGGCTGACCAAGATGCTGTTGGGCCATGCCGAGGTGCGCGGCAAACACGTCGTGGAGTTCGCGCCCGGCATGGGGCGCAGCGCGCTGCTGGTGCTGGACCACCGGCCCGCGGACTACATCGGCGTCGACGCCGATCCCACGGCCGCGGCGTGGATCAACCGGCTCGTGTCGACCAAGGGCCGCGCCGTGGCGGCGCAGGCGGCCGCATCCGGGCTGCCCGACGCCTCCGCCGACGTGCTGCTGGCCGAGGGCGTCCTCACGATCCAGTCCGAGCAGGGCAAGGCGGACATCATCGCCGAGGGCAAGCGGCTGCTCCGGCCCGGTGGCCGCTACCTGCTGCACGAACTCGCCGTCAAGGATGACGAGGCCACGGACGCCGACCGGGCCGCGATCCGCTCCGCGCTGGCACACGCCATGCACGTCTCGGCACGGCCGAAGACCATCCTGGACTGGCGCGACATGCTCGAGGCCCAGGGCCTGCGCGTCGAGCAGGTGCTGACCTCCCCCCTCGCACTGCTCGAGCCGCGTCGGGTGATCTCCGACGAGGGGCTCGTCGGGGCACTCCGATTCGCACGCAACGTCTTTCGGGACAGGGCGACCCGGCGCCGCGTCGTCGCGATGGCCCGGACGCTGCGCGCGCACAAGAAGGTCCTGCACGCGGTCGGCCTGGTCGCCGTGCGTCCCGCGGAGGACGCGTCATGACTCCCCCGGTCGACCCGGTGCGAGGCATCCCGGACACCGCGGGCGT
>CAZIIX010000168.1:2027-5859 GCA_964539345.1 uncultured Actinomycetes bacterium
CCAGCGCCCGGCGCGGCCGCGACAACGGCTGCGGCGCACCGGGCGTCAGCCGACGCACCCGCGCGTCCAGGTCGCGGCGCCAGTCGGCCGGCCGCGAACCGGTGGTGGCGATGTGCTGACCGGACAGCGATCGCAGCGCGGCGGACAGATCGGCAGCGCTGCAGCTGCGCAGTGCGACGTCGTCCGCGAGCATCTCCACCAGCAGGGACACCGCGCGCACCGCCTCGCGCGCCGGGCGCAGGAACGGGAAGGTCTGCGCCCACGCGATGAACGGCTGGATCACCAGGTCGTGGTAGCCGCGCGCATGCGCCCGCTCGTGGGCGAGCACTGCCGTCAGCTGCGGATCGGCCAACGTCTCGAGCGCGCCGCGCGTGAGCACGACCCGCGGCCGCAGTCCCGGCAGGCAATACGCCAGCGGGTGCGCATGGTCGACGACCCGCACCTCCCAGGAGGTCTCGCGCGCGGGGCCGTCGTCGACCTCGAGCGCATCGCTGATCAGGTCGAGGCGTTTCCGATGTGCCCGGCGGGCCGCCGTCACACGCGCGGCGGACGCGATCGCCACACCGACGAGCCAGGCGCCCAGCCCGACGGTGACGGTCATCCCCGCCCATCCCCACGGTCCCAGGTGCGGCCACCGCTCCGGCAGGGCGGCGATGCCGTCCCGCCAGTGGTCGTGCACGCTTCCGGCCGCCAGTGTGAGCCCGGCGCTGAGCAGCCCGAGTCCTCCTCCCCACCCCATCGCCTGCCAGAGGATCAGTGCGGCGCGCGGGGACCGGGAGGGCCAGCGCGCGCGGGCCAGCCACGCGGTCGCCGGGACCGCGAGGAACGCGGCGAGGGCGACCAGCGCGAGGGCCTCGATGTGGAGCAGCACCCTATCGGTGCGGAGGGCGTCGATGCAGTGCGTCGCGCAGGTGCCGGGTGTCGGAATCGCTGACCCCGCCGAGGAACCGGGTCAGCGCGGCGGCCCGATCGGGCGCCTGGCCGAGCGCGTCGAGCATCAGGTCGGCGATGTGCTCCTCGCGCGTGCTGGTCGCCTGGTAGACGTGCGGCCGGACGGCCTCGTCACGGCGCACCAGGTCCTTGCGACGCAGCCGGTCGAGCACGGTCAGCACGGTCGTCAGCGCCAGGTCCCGGCCCGGCAGCGCCGCGACCACGTCGCGCGCGGGTAGTCCGTCGGGTCGGTCCCAGAGCACCTGCAGGACCGCTCGTTCCAGCTCGCCGCGTCCGGCCATGACGTCGCCACCTCCATCGTCACACTCGAGTCTACAACGTGTAGAAGATCTCATTGCCGCGCATTTCTACGACGCGTAGAGTTTTCTACGGAACGTAGAGGAGAAATCATTCGGCGATCATGCCGGCCGAGCGCCGGCCGCCGAGGGATCGAGGACATCAGCCATGACGCAGCTCTCCGAATCACCCCGCATCGACGCGGATGCCCCGGATCCGGCGGCTCCCGGCAACACCGGCGACACGGCCGACGCCGCGGCGACGACCAGCTTCCGCACCGAACTCACCCACGGCGAGGACACCATCGACCGCGCCACATGGGCCGGTGGCATCGCCCCCCGCCCCGCGATCGCGCCGCGCATCCGGGTGGGCAAGGACCGATGGTTCAACCTGCTCTGGCTGATCCCCATCGGCCTGGTGCTGCTGCTCGTCGCGGTGGCGGCCGCCCAGTGGCTGCGCACCCTGCCGGGGGTCGAGTCGTTCATCGCCGAGTTCCCCGGGGAACGGCCCGCGGATCCGTCCTCGGGCGCCGTCGGCACACCCTGGTGGGTGGGCGTGCAGCACTTCGTGAACATCCTGTTCATGATGTTCATCATCCGGTCGGGCTGGCAGATCCTCACCGATCACCCGCGGCTGTACTGGACGCGGCACTCCCGGCCGGGCGCCGAATGGATGCGCATCGCGCCACAGGCCCCGGACGATCCGCTGTGGACCGCCAAGCAGGACTCCGTGGAGCTGCCCCAGCAGGTCGGCCTGCCGGGGGTGCGGCACTCCATCGGCCTCGCCCGCTGGTGGCACTTCGTCATGGATCTGGGGTGGCTGCTCAATGGCGTCATCTTCTACGTGCTGCTGTTCTCCACCGGCCAGTGGCGCCGGATCGTGCCGACCAGCTGGGAGGTGTTCCCGAACGCGCTGTCGACGCTGATCCAGTACGCCTCGCTGGACTTCCCCCCGAACAACGGCTGGGTCGCGTACAACGATCTGCAGCTCCTGGCGTACTTCGTCACGGTCTTCGTCGCCGCGCCATTGGCCATGATCACCGGGCTGGGAATGTCGCCGGCCCTGTCCACCCGGCTGCACCGCATCAGCAAGCACCTGAGCATCCAGCTGGCCCGCTCACTGCACGCGCTGATCATGGTGTGGTTCGTCGTGTTCATCGTGATGCACGTGACCATGGTGTTCACCACCGGGGCATTGCAGAACCTCAACGCGATGTTCGCCGCGCGGCACGCCTCGGACGCGGTCGGCCTGGGCATCTTCGCGCTCGCCATGGTGATCGTGATCATCGCCTGGGTGTGGGCCAGCCCGTTCACCATCAAGCATCCGCGCACCGTGCAGAAGGTCGGAGACACCATCGTCGGGCCGCTGCAGCGCCGGCTGGAGAAGGTGCGGCTGACCCCCGGCACCTACACCGAGGCCGACATCTCGGAGTACTTCTGGCACAACGGGACCTACCCGGACTCGGACGAGTACCGCGAGCTGATGGCGGGGGGCTTCGTCGATTACCGGCTACGCGTCAACGGGCTCGTCGAGCACCCGGTGGAACTCAGCCTCGCCGAGCTGCGGGCACTGCCGTACCACGAGCAGATCACCCAGCACTACTGCATCCAGGGCTGGTCCGGGATCGCGAAATGGGGCGGCGTGGCCATGTCGACGATCGTGGACCTGGTGCGCCCGCGGCCGGAGGCGAAATGGGTGGTGTTCTATTCGATCGCCGACGGATCCGACGGCGGCATCTACTACGACGCGCACCCGATCGAGCAGATGGACCTGCCGCTGACGATGCTCGCCTACGACATGAACGGCGAACCGCTCTCCTACGGACACGGGGCACCGCTGCGACTGCGGAACGAGATGCAACTGGGCTTCAAGCACGTCAAGTGGCTCAAGGGCATCGAGTTCGTCGAGCACTTCGACGAGGTGGGCAGCGGGTTCGGCGGCTACAACGAGGATCACGAGTACTTCGGATACAGCCAGTCGATCTGAGCCGCCGCGGCCGCGGCGTCATCGACCCCAGAGGCCCGGCGCGTAGCGGAGGATCTCGTCGAGTCGCAGCCGTGGCGTGGGCGGCAGCGGCTCCGACCCGGCCGCCGCCCACCCGATGCGCACCAGCAGCTGCGGTTCGGCGGCGTCGGCCAGAAGGGTCCGGCGAAGCTCCTCGCGCGTCTCGCCGACCTCGACGACCAGGGAGAGCACGCAAGTGGCCAGCCCGGCGGCGGTCGCCGCCAGCAGCAGCTCACTGGTCGCCCGACCGGCGACCAGACAGGCGCGCCGGCTATCGCCATCGGTCGCGACCAGCACGACCTGGTCGACTCCGCCATCGTCGCAGACGAGACCCTGCTGCGCGCCCGCGCCGACGCGCCGCCCGAGGAGCTGGCCGCCGCGCCGGGCTCCCATGGTCGGCACGCCGACGCCGGGGGCCGACTCCGGGCCGATCCACGCCCGCTGCTCGACGCCCCAGACGGGATCGCCGCCGCGGGCGTCGGTCGCTCGCCGGATCAGCCGATCGACGGTCGTGCGGTCCGTGCCGGGCTCCACGAGCACCAGGTGGACGCCGGGACGTTGCGCCGCGCCCCGGATCGTCTCCCACTCGCCGGCAGTGACG
>CAZIIX010000169.1:0-5849 GCA_964539345.1 uncultured Actinomycetes bacterium
CCCCGGCAGCGCCGGCACCTGCCCCGGCAGCGCCGGCACCTGCCCCGGCAGCGCCGGCACCTGCCCCGGCAGCGCCCGCCCCGGCCCCGCCGAGGAGCAGCGGCACGGCGATCCCCGAGGTCCCGCTCGCGAGGTATCCGGCGGCTGCGGCGCCGAGGATGATCGGCGCCAGCAGTCCGCGCAGGCTGGAATTGATCTCGGTGAGTTCCGCGGCCAGCGCACGGCAGTCGTCGCAGCCGTCCAGGTGCGCGTCGACCTGCGCCTGTTCGCGTTGCGACAGCCCACCACGCGCCCAGCTGCCCAGCCGGTCCACCGTGGTGCGGCACTGCTCGGCGGGCCGGGCCGCGAGGTGCGCCTGCAGATACGCCTCGCGTAGCCCCTCGCGTGCCCGGAACGCCAGCGAGGTGACCGCATTCGGCGTCATCCCGAGCAACACCCCCACCTCGGCCGGCGACTGCTGCTCGACCTGGGTGTGCCACAGCACCGTCTGCCAGCGCTCCGGAAGCGATGCGAAGGCCGTCGCCACGATGGCGTTCTCCGCGTCGTGCAGCACCGGGTCGTCGCCGACCTCCGCCGTCTCGTGCGGCGTGAGATCGTCGGTGAACTGCAGCCGCGAGTCCTTCCTGCCGCGATCGATCGCGGTGTGCCGCAGCGAGGTGAACAGGTAGGCGCGGAACGCCGTGTCCGGGCCGCGACCGTCGAGCAGGGCGTCGAGCACCTTCGCGAATGACTCCGAGACCAGGTCATCGGCCTCGGCCGGGCTCGAGGTGAACTGGCGGGCGAGCCGGTTGGCCGCGCCGCTGTGCCGCGCGTAGAGCACGCCGTAGGCGGTGCGATCGCCCGCACGAACCGAGGTGATCAGCTCCGCATCGCTGGCCTCACCCATCGTGCTCGGTGTCTGCTCCACGCCGCTCCGTCCTTGCCCTGGTGCGCTGCGGCGCCCCCGCCGCTGCCTCCAAGTATGAATGCTCCCCATCTGGGACGGACAATCCAATCGCGCATCACGCGGACCCGCGACATTCGCCGGCCGCATGCTCGGCAAAAATTCTTTTACCGGTGGCGTGATCGACCGGCGGTGCCGCCGTCTCATCACTACGGGCTCGTCACGGCGGTCCGACGAAAGCGGTCCGACGAACGACCGTCCGGCCGACGGCCGCCGGATGACGACCGATGACGACCGCCGGAGGGCGACGTGGCCACGGGAGGGAGCGCAGGCATGCCGGACCGCATCGGGAGTCGGTTCGCAGCCGAGGAGCTGCGCCGGCTCTGGCGCGACCGCTCGATGACCTCGGGCTGGGCATTCCCCTCGGACTGGTACTGTCCGGCCGTCGATGCGCTCTGCGAGGCGCTGAGCCTGGACACGGACTCGGTGCGCCCCGCCGCACAGCGGCTGGGCGGGGACCGCGCCCGGATGGGGGTGGCGCTGGCCGACGCGCTCATCGACATCGACGCCCTCGCCGACCTGGTGCCCGCGTCGGCCGATCCGCTGCGGCGGTCGTTGTCGCTGGGCTGGGCGGACCAGACCGCCGCCGGGGCCGATGCCGTCGAGGACCCGCTCACCGGCCTGTCCAGCATCGAATACCTGCAGACCCGGCTGAAGGAGATCTACCGGGCCGGCGCGCTGCGTGGTGAACCGGTCAGCCACACCCACGCCCTGGTCGTCGTCCGGCTGGTCCACTCCACCAACGCCACCTGGGTGCAGACCCTGCCGATGGTGCACGTCGCCCAGGCCATGCAGACCGTGTTCTCCGCCGACCAGTCCCTGGTGCGGATGGGACTGCTGGTCGCGGCGGCGCTGACCCCGCGGGTGGCGGCGCTGGGGCGGCAGACGCGGCTGCTCAGCGACGTGCTCACCGCGCGGCTGGGCGCCGGGGACGGACGGCACGCCCCACAGGTGTGGATCGAGCAACTGCCGGCCGGCTACACCTCGGCCTGCGCCCTGCTGGGGAGCCTGCGCCGCTGACGCCCGCACCCGATACGCTCGCTAGTCGTGGACGCACGTACGCACCTTCCGGTCGTCGGCATGGTCGGCGGCGGCCAGCTGGCCCGGATGACCCACCAGGCGGCGATCGCCCTCGGGCAATCGCTCGCCGTGCTGGCGGAGAACCCCGACGACGCGGCGGCGCTGGTCTGCGGCGACGTGCGGATCGGCGCCCCGGACGATCTCGATGCGCTCCGCGCCTTCGCCCGCCGCTGTGACGTCGTCACCTTCGACCACGAACACGTTCCCGGCGACCTGCTGCGCCGCCTGCTCGACGAGGGGATCACGGTGCACCCGGGGCCGGACGCCCTGCAATACGCCCAGGACAAGGCGCTGATGCGCACCCGGCTGGCCGGGCTGGGGCTGCCGGTGCCGGACTTCGAGCTCTGCACGTCCGCCGGCTTGCGCAGCACGGTGGTCGCGTTCGGCGAGCGCCGCGGCTACCCGGTGGTGGCCAAGACGGCGCGCGGCGGCTACGACGGCCACGGCGTCTGGATGATCCGCTCCGCCGAGGACGTGCCGGACATTCCCGGCGACGTGCCGATGGTGGTCGAGGAGGCGGTGCCGCTGCGCCGCGAGCTGGCCGCGGTCGTGGCGCGGTCGCCGTTCGGACAGGCGGCGACCTGGCCGGTGGTCGAGACGGTGCAGCGGGACGGGATCTGCGTGCAGGTCATCGCCCCGGCGCCGGACCTGCCGGACACCCGCGCCGCGGCGGCCGACACGCTCGCGCTGCGCATCGCCGAGCGGCTCGGTGTGGTCGGTGTGATGGCGGTGGAGCTGTTCGAGGTGCCGGAGTCCGCCGCCGCGCCCGACGGGCTGCTGATCAACGAGCTGGCCATGCGGCCGCACAACTCCGGCCACTGGACCATCGACGGAGCCGTGACCAGCCAGTTCGAACAGCACCTACGCGCGGTCCTGGACTACCCGCTCGGTCGGACCGATGCGCTGGCCGACCACATCGTCATGGCCAATGTGCTCGGTGCGGCCGACCCGGACGGTACGACGATCGGCATGGACGAGCGCGTCCACCACCTCGCCGCCCGATTCCCGGAGGCCAAGGTGCACCTGTACGGGAAGTCGTTCCGGCCCGGCCGCAAGCTGGGGCATGTGACCGTGTGCGGGCGGGACCTGCCCGCGCTGCGCCGTCGCGCGACGTTGGCGGCCGACTGGCTCGGTTCCGGAACGTGGTCCGACGGGTACCGCGTGGACGCCGGGAGCGACCGGCATGTGGTGTTGCGCGCCGACGGGTGGGGCGCCGACCGTGCCCGCGCTGCGCGCTAGGGCGAAAGAGGGATGACGATGACGACGACCGTCGACGAGCACGGGCCCGCCACGGTGGGCATCGTCATGGGTTCGGATTCCGACTGGCGCGTGATGAGCGCCGCCGCGGAGGTGCTGCGGGATTTCGCGGTGCCCTACGAGGCGGGCGTCTACTCGGCGCACCGCACCCCGCAGCGCATGCTCGACTACGCGGCCGAGGCGGCCGGCCGCGGGCTGCGCGTGATCATCGCCGGGGCCGGCGGGGCGGCGCACCTGCCCGGCATGGTCGCGGCGGCCACCACGTTGCCGGTGATCGGGGTGCCGGTGAAGCTCGCCGCGTTGGACGGGCTGGACTCGTTGCTGTCGATCGTGCAGATGCCGCGCGGTGTTCCGGTGGCGACCGTGTCCATCGACGGCGCGGCGAACGCGGCCCTGCTGGCGGTGCGCATGCTGGCCACCGGCGGCGACGATGCCGGCCGCGCGCTCGCCGAGCGTCTGGCGGCCCATACCGCGGACCTGCAGGCGTCGGTGCTGGACAAGCATCGCGCGCTCCAGGACCGCGCGCAGCCGTAGCAGCCCGCCCTACGATGGGGCCATCCGCCGCACCCGAGGAGCCTACCGTGTCCCAGTTCAGTCTCACCGACGATCAGAACGACGTCCGGGCCGCCATCCGCGAACTCGCCGAGGCCGAGATCGCGCCGTACGCCGCCGACTGCGACGAGAACGAGCGCTACCCGATCGAGGCGCAGAAGGCGCTGACCGCCGCCGGGTTCCACGCGGTGCACATCCCGGAGGCCTACGGCGGCGCGGGCGCGGACGCGGTGACCACCGTCATCGTCATCGAGGAGGTCGCGCGGGTGTGCGCGTCGTCGTCGCTGATCCCGGCGGTGAACAAGCTCGGCTCCATGCCGATCCTGCTGTCCGCCTCGGAGGACCTCAAGCGGCAGGTGCTGCCGTCCATCGCCGACGGCAGCGCGATGATCTCCTACGCGCTGTCCGAGCGGGAGGCCGGATCGGACGCCGCGGCCATGCGCACCCGGGCGGTCGCCGACGGCGACGACTGGGTGCTCAACGGCACCAAGTGCTGGATCACCAACGCCGGCGTGTCCGACTGGTACACCGTCATGGCCGTCACCGACCCCGACGCGGCCGCGACATCGCACAAGGCGAACGGGATCTCGGCGTTCGTGGTGCATTCCGACGACCCGGGTTTCGTGGTCGGGTCCAAGGAACGCAAGCTCGGCATCAAGGGCTCGCCCACCCGGGAGATCCACTTCGAGGACTGCCGCATCCCGGGGGACCGGATCATCGGCGCGCCCGGCACCGGCTTCAAGACCGCGCTGGCCACGCTCGACCACACCCGTCCGACCATCGGCGCGCAGGCCGTCGGCATCGCGCAGGGAGCGCTGGACGTCGCCACCGGATACGTCAAGGAGCGCCGGCAGTTCGGCAAGGCGCTGGCGGAGTTCCAGGCGCTGCAGTTCATGGTCGCCGACGCCGCCATGAAGGTCGAGGCGGCCCGCACCCTGGTGTACCAGGCGGCCGCGGCCACCGAACGCGGCGACGCGAACAAGGGGTTCCTGGCGTCGGCCGCCAAATGCTTCGCCTCCGACGTGGCGATGGAGGTGACCACCGATGCGGTCCAGCTGCTCGGCGGCTACGGCTACACCCGCGACTTCCCGGTCGAACGCATGATGCGGGACGCGAAGATCACCCAGATCTACGAGGGCACCAACCAGGTGCAGCGGCTGGTCATGGCGCGTTCCCTGCTGAGGTAACGGGCCGGCAGGGGCAGGCAGGGGTCGGCACGGGTCGGCACGGGCGTGGCAGCGGCCGCGCCGCTACCGGGCGTGCCACTGCGGCAGCCCGTCGACCGCCACCCCGCACGTGGCCACCGCCCGTTCGGCGGCGGCGAGCCGCGCGATCTCGGCGGGCGGTGTGTTCCGGGCCAGCTGCACGGGGTAGCCGCCGATCATCCAGGCGGCCAGCACGATGCGCATCCGTCGTCGCAGCGTGTCCGCGGCGTCCGCTGCGACCAGCAGCGGCCCGCCGGACCGATCCGGCCGCTCGGCCGTCCACGCCGCGGCCAGCCGCTCGGCGTCGCGCACCACCGCGGAGGCGCGCACCCCGGGATCGGCCGGTTCGCGCACGGCGACCCAGTCGGCCGCCGTCGCGGGAGCCCCGAGGCGGTCCTGTTGCGGCAGCACCGCAGCGGTGAAGTCGCGCTGATGCGTGGCCGGCGTCGCCACCGGAGCGCCGAGCGGGTGCGCGGAGAGCACGAACTCCTCGTCCCCGGCCGCGTCCTGCCCCTCGTCGACGAACGCGACGTCGGCCGCCTCGGTGGCCGAGTCGGTGACGGTCAGCCCGGCCCACCAGCAGCCGAGCACCGCCGGGAGCCGCTGCCACGATCGGCGCGCCGGCACCGAGGCCAGATCGCCCGGTCCGAGCGCGAGCTCGTCGGTGACCAGGCCCGCGACCTTGGCCGTCCAGTTCGCCAACGACGACCCGGACAGCTCGGTGCGGCCGTCCGGCCCGTACCAGATCGCGTGCGGCCGGGGCGAGCCGTCCGCGAGCGCGGCGATCAGCGATGGCAGGCTCGCCGCCGCGG
>CAZIIX010000170.1:0-2352 GCA_964539345.1 uncultured Actinomycetes bacterium
GGTTCCTGCCCGACAAGGCGATCGACCTGATCGACGAGGCCGGGGCCCGGTTGCGCATCCGCCGGATGACGGCGCCGCCGGACCTGCGCGAGTTCGACGACAAGCTCGCCGACGTGCGCCGGGAGAAGGAGTCAGCGATCGACGCCCAGGACTTCGAGAAGGCCGCGGCGCTGCGCGACACCGAGAAGCAGCTGCAGACGCAGCGCGCCGACCGGGAGCGCACCTGGAAGGAGGGCGACCTCGACCAGGTCGCCGAGGTCGACGGCGAGCAGATCGCCGAGGTGCTGGCCAACTGGACCGGCATCCCGGTGTTCAAGCTCACCGAGGAGGAGACCACGCGGCTGCTGCGCATGGAGGACGAGATCCACAAGCGCATCATCGGGCAGGACGAGGCCGTCAAGGCGGTCTCCAAGGCGATCCGGCGCACCCGCGCGGGGCTGAAGGATCCCAAGCGCCCGTCCGGGTCGTTCATCTTCGCCGGGCCGTCCGGCGTCGGCAAGACCGAGCTGACCAAGGCGTTGGCCGAGTTCCTGTTCGGCGACGAGGATGCGCTGATCCAGGTCGACATGGGCGAGTTCCACGACCGGTACACGGCGTCGCGGCTGTTCGGGGCTCCTCCCGGATACGTCGGCTACGAGGAGGGCGGCCAGCTCACCGAGAAGGTGCGCCGCAAGCCGTTCTCCGTGGTGCTGTTCGACGAGATCGAGAAGGGCCACCAGGAGATCTACAACACGCTGCTGCAGGTGCTCGAGGACGGTAGGCTCACCGACGGCCAGGGCCGGACGGTGGACTTCAAGAACACCGTCATCGTGTTCACCTCGAACCTGGGCACGCAGGACATCTCCAAGGCGGTGGGTCTGGGCTTCAGCCAGGGCAACGACCCGGAGAGCAACTACGAGCGGATGAAGCAGAAGGTCAACGACGAGCTCAAGCGGCACTTCCGGCCGGAGTTCTTGAACCGCATCGACGACGTGGTGGTCTTCCACCAGCTCACCACGGAGGAGATCCGGGCGATGGTCGACCTGATGCTGACCCGCGTCGAGGCGCAGCTGCACAACAAGGACATGGGCCTGGAGGTCACCGCGGCGGCGAAGGAGCTGCTCGGCGAGCGCGGCTTCGACCCGGTGCTCGGCGCCCGCCCGTTGCGCCGGACCATCCAGCGCGACATCGAGGACCAGCTCTCGGAGAAGATCCTGTTCGACGAGATCCAGCCGGGCCAGATCGTGCTGATCGACGTCGAAGAGGTCGACGGGACGAAGCGGTTCACGTTCCGCGGCGAGCCCAAGCCGACCGTGCCGGACGTGGTCGCGGTCGGTGCCGAGGGCGGCAGCGACGGTGGGGCGGCCGCCAGCGCGTAGCCCGGCCAGAGCCGATCGGGTAGGAGGCGTCGATGTCGCGATTCCGTCGCAGGAACCGTGACATCGACGCCTTCGCCTCCTCCGGGCAGCGCACCGGCGAGAACCATGGGTATGACGGTGGATCCGGGGTGGACGCGGATCCCGCCGGGGCGGCCGCGGAGTTCGTGGTCGCCGAGATCGTGCCCGACCCGGCCGACCTCGACGACCCGGGCGGGCACCGACCGGCGGACCTATCGGCCGGCGACCGGGAGGCGGCCGGGCGCCCCGCGCGCACGGCCGCGGCGGCGCAGCGATCGACCTCGCGCGGCATTCGGCTGGCCTGGTGCGGCGTCGCACTGGTGGCGATCGTCGGCCTGCTGGCCGGCAATGACCTGTCCACCCGGCAGGTGGCCGGACACGCGCAGCCGGCCTGGTTCGACCCGCCGGGCGTCGGCGCCTGCGTGGACCTGCAGGGCTCGTTCGCCGTCGTACCCTGCGACCGCCCGCACGACGGCGAGGTCGTCAAGTCCTACGGCCCGCGCGACCCGGTGCTGGCCGCCAGCCCCAGCGCGAGCGTGGACGCCGCGTGCCGCAGCGCCCTGCGCGCGTACCTGGGGCCGACGGATCGCACCGCGTTCGGCGACGGCCAGGGGTGGCTACCGCCGGCGGTGAACGCCACGGTGAGCGTGGTTGACGCCCCGGACGACCAGCGCACCGGACCCTACGGGTGGGCCGCCTGCGTCGTCCAGCCCCTGATGCATCACCGCTACCTCGGCACGGTGCGCGGGGCGACCGCTGCCAGCGCCCCTGACGTCTACGACACCTGCTGGGCGTCGGCCGGGGCGACCGTGCCGGAGAGCTGCGCGCTGCCGCACACCGACCAGGTGCTGGCGGTGGCGCCGCCACAGGCCCAGCTTCGTGGTCTGACCGTGGTCCCCGGCACACAGCCGGTTCCGGACGAAGCGAACGCGGTGACGATCCCCGGCGATCCGCAATCCCGGCTGTTCACGGTCGC
>CAZIIX010000170.1:2452-3989 GCA_964539345.1 uncultured Actinomycetes bacterium
GGAGGACCACGCCGCCGGTGCGGCCGCGGCGCTGGCCGGTCGGATGCAGGACGCGGAGCAGCGATCCCATCAGCGCATCCTCGACGTCCGCAACCGGATTCGACCGGTCACGGACGCGATCTCGGCCAACCAGCGCCGGCTGCAACAGGAGTGCACCGCGGTCGCCGGAACGGTCCTGACCGCGGACGACCCGACCTACGGCGGGACACTGAGCGCCCACGCCACCGTCGGAGCCCAGGGCAGCGAGATCGGCGTGGGCGGCCCGGGGCCGGTGACCGAACTGTCTGTCGAGCTCAACGCGATGTACTGTGTGGTCTCCGCCCCGCCGGGTGAGCGCCTGACCCGGTCCCTGATCGGCTGGGGCGACAGGCCCCTACCGCTGACCGGCGGCCACTGACCCCGCGCCGCATCGGCGCCTAGACTGTCGGACAAAAGCGTCACCGAGCAGCATTGCCCCGCTCAGGAGGTTCCCCATGGCACGTGCCTCGCGTCGGGCACGTGCCGACGAGAGAGCCATGCCGCCGGACTTCGTCATCGCCGAGATCCTCGACCCGGATGCCGACGGCGATGGCGCGTCACCGGCGACCGACCGCCTCGTCGCCGAACCGGACACTGCCACGGCCGGACGCCTCCGCCGGGACGGGGGTCATGGATACGGAGCAGGGCCAGCGCGGCGCAGCGCCACCGGGCCGGACCGGGAGTCGCACCGTCCGACCGGCCCGCGCGCGGCCTGGGTGGGCATCGCACTGATCGCCGTCATCGCGTTCGCCGTGGGCAACCACTACGCCGTGCAGCGAATCGCCGGCACCGCCGCGCCGATCTGGCACGCAGGGCCCGGGGTCGGGGCATGCGTCAACCTGGATGACGAGGTCGCGGTGGTGCCCTGCGACGGGCCACACGACGGCGAGATCACCGCGACGATCTCCGCGCGGGACGCGGCGTCCGCCGCCGCTCCGTCGGCAGCGCCGGGCGCGGACACACTCGACTGCCGCCGCGCCATGGACGACTACCTCGGTACCGACGCGGGCAGCAGCACCGTGGCCGGCGACAACGACTGGACGGTGCCCGGCCCGTCCGCAGACTTCGACCGCATCGGGGCACCCCGCCAGGACCGTACCGGGCCGTACGGATGGTCGGCCTGCGTCGTGCGGCCCGCGCACCCGCAGCGCTACCTGGGCAGCGTTCGCGGCGGTGCCGCGGGGGACTTTCCCGGCGCCTACCGCACGTGCACCGACTGGGGGGTGCCGGCCTTCGTCGGCTCCGGCTGCGGCCAGCCACACCACGTCGAGCTGCTCGGGACGACCTGCGTCGACGCCAAGGAGCTCGGCGACTGGGGGTGGACGCTCGCCGATCCGCCCCTTACCGACGACCCGACCGGGGACGACGCGGCCGGCGACGAGTCCGGAGATGCGTCCGGCTGGTGCGCCGACGCGTCCGGCGGGGCGATCATGGTCCTTCCCGTCTGGTCACCCAACGACGGCCAGCCCCCGGCGGCAGGCGACGATGATGCCGGTGCCGGTCATGACGGTGCCGGTCA
>CAZIIX010000170.1:4089-5841 GCA_964539345.1 uncultured Actinomycetes bacterium
GACGGTGCCGGTCACGACGCCGGCGATGACGACGGATCGGCGGCGTTCGGCCGCCTGCAGCAACTGATCACCGACCGCCACGATCGACTGGTCAGCGAATGCCGCGATCTGGCATCGCGGCTGTTGGACACCGACGACCCGACCTACGGGGGGCGGCTGATGCTCCAGATAGGACCGGCGAACGTCAGCCCCTATGGCGCCACGGGGCCGACGGCCGGACCCGCCAGCGCCGCCTCGCTCGCCGTCATCGCCGGGCCGGTCGCCTGCCGGGTCGGCACACCCGACGGCAAGCTGCTGACGAACAGTCTCGTCGGCCAGGGCCCGACCGCGCCGGCCCTCATCGGAGGCTGACACCCGGCGGATGGGCCGCCCGATCGTCGCATCCGTTCCTGCCTGACCGCCGCAGCCGCTACGGCAGGGCCAGACGCCGCTCGGCATCGCGTACCGCCAGCCCGTCCGCGACGAGCGAATCGAGACAGCGGGCCCACTGCGCCGGATTCCGCCGGGCCGGTTCCCCGACCGCTGCGGCCAGCGCCGGCACGGGCATCGGCGCCCGGTGCTCGCGCAACACGGCCATGATGGCGCCCCGCATCTGTCGATCGGTGCCGTGCCACCGCTGGGCGGGGCGCTTCGCCGGCCCGCGAGGCCGTCCCGCTGCCACCCAGGCGCAGCCGCGGCGGAGCGGGCAGTCGTCGCAGGCAGGTGCGACGGCCCGGCAGCGCAGCGCGCCGAGCTCCATCAGCGCCGCGCTGACCGCGGCCGCGCGGCGCGGCTCGGCCGGCAGCAGTTCCTCGAGGTCGGCGCGATCGCGCTTGGTGGCCGGCCCATGCTCGTCGATACCGCGGACCGCGCGGGAGAGCACTCGCCGCACGTTCGTGTCCACCACGGGGACGCGGCGGCCGAAGGCGAACGCCAGCACCGCTCGCGCGGTGTAGTCGCCGATGCCGGGCAGCGCCAAGAGTGCGGCCAGATCGTCGGGCACCCGGCCGCCATGGTCGCGGGTGATCGCACCCGCCGCGGCATGCAGACGGAGCGCGCGGCGCGGATAGCCCAGCCGGCCCCACAGGCGCACCGCCTCACCCGGGCGGTCGGCGGCGAGCGCCGCCGGAGTCGGCCAGCGCCGCATCCACGCCAGATACACCGGCAGCACCCGCGCCACCGGTGTCTGCTGCAACATCACCTCGCTGACCAGCACGCCCCACGCGCCGGCACTGGTCTCGCGCCACGGCAGGTCGCGGCCGTGCTGTGCGAAGAACTTGAGCAGCGCCTCGGCGTCGAGGGCCGGCGGACCGGGTGCGGCCGTCATGGTCGGCAGGGCACTCTCCTGACTGTGATGTTCTGCGGCGTCGGGTCATCCGGCGTTGCTCCCCGGTTTTCCCTCCTCGTGAGGCTACCGTTGGCGTCGTGTTACATCCTGTTGGTCCGCACAGCCCGGGGGTGTACTGGGTCCGTCGCGCAATCGCGGTGGCCGTCGCCGTCATTGTGGTCATCGGCGTCGTGATGTGGCTGCTCGGCCGAGGCTCCGAGCCCGACGTCGATCCTGCCGCGTCCGTCGGCACGTCCGAGACGACGGAACTCACCGGTGTTCTCGCCCCGGCTCCCACCGCCGCGGACGATGGTGCGACCGACCCCACGCCGCGGACGACGGCCGCCGACACCGCTCCGACGGACACGTCGAGCACGTCCGGCCCCGCGACCCCGACCTCGAGCGCGAAGTCCGGCGGGACATCCAGCGCAGCCACCAGCGGCGAC
>CAZIIX010000171.1:0-5794 GCA_964539345.1 uncultured Actinomycetes bacterium
CGACGTGCAGATCGCGTCGCTGTCCGGCGGCACCGATCTGTGCACGGCGATCGTCGGCGGGGTGCCGACCGTGCCGGTGTGGCGGGGGGAGATCTCCGCGCGGGCACTCGGCGCGAAGGTGGAGGCGTTCGACGAGGCCGGGCGGCCGCTCATCGACCAGGTGGGGGAGTTGGTGATCACCGCGCCGATGCCGTCCATGCCGGTGTTCTTCTGGGGCGATGACGACGGTTCTCGGCTGCGCGAGGCGTATTTCGACTTCTACCCCGGCGTGTGGCGGCACGGGGACTGGGTGTCCATCAGCGACCGCGGCTCGGTGGTCATCCAGGGCAGGTCCGATGCGACGCTGAACCGGGGCGGCATCCGGATGGGCACCGCCGAGTTCTACCGGGTGGCCGAGGATGTCGAGGGCGTCACCGACTCGCTGGTGGTGGACACGTCCACCCCGGCAGGGGAGGGGGACCTGGTGCTGTTCGTCGCGCTGGAACCCGGCGCGGATCTGTCCGTGGTCACCGCGCACCTGCGGGCGACGATCCGCACCGAGCTCTCGCCGCGGCACGTGCCCGGCCTGGTGGTGCCGGTGCCGGCGATCCCGCGCACGCTCAACGGCAAGAAGTGCGAGGTGCCGGTCAAGCGCATCCTGGCCGGGGCGCCGGTGGACCAGGCGATCTCCCGCGACGCGCTGGCTGATCCGGACGCGTTCGACACGTTCCTGCACGCCGCCACCGCCGCCCAGGCCCGCCGGTGAGCCGATCCGGCGCGCCCCGCGGCGGGCGCGGGCGGGCCCGCCGTCGTCTGACCGCGGTCCTGTTCGTGGCCACGCTGACCGTCGCCGGCTGCGGCTCGGCCGCCGACGATGCTCCTTCCGCGACCGGCAGCGCCGGGCAGAGCGCGCCCACCGACTCGACCGGCGGCAGCGGGCCGGGTGCCACCGGCGACGGATCGGGCCCGGTCGTCACGGTGCCCGCGCTCGAGGACGCCGCGGGCCGAGCCGCGGGCGCGGACCAGGGCGAACCGGCGTCATCGGCGGGCGGATCTGCCGACGGATCGGCCGGCCCGCAGGCCTCCGCGACCGGCCAGAGCGGCGCGGGGGACGCGGACGACGCCGATCCCGAGCAGCCGGACGGGGCGAACGACGGCCCCGGAGCATCGCCCGACGCGCCCGCGACCACCCCGCGCACCCGCAGCGCACCCGGCGGCCCGCCGGGCACGCCGACTGCGCCGTCGACCGGCACCACGTCCGCTGCCGCCTCCACCGCGCCGTCGACGGGTGCCGCTTCCGCCGCCCCGACCGGCCCTGCCGCGGACGGCATGGTCGCCGGGGTGCGGGTCGCCCCGTCGGTGTGCGCCGGCTGCACCTCCGTCATCGCCGCCGCCCCGCACGTCACCGCCGGGTACGACGCCGCGCTGATGGCCACGTCGAAGTCCCCCGCGCTGATCTCGCTGGGCCCCGACGGTGATCTCGCCGGCATCATCAACGTGCCGTACGGCACCGCGTTCCCGACACCGTCCGGGAGGCGGCTGCCGTGCGACAGTGCCGGCCGCTGCCTCGTCCGCGCGACCATGCCGGACGGCACCGCGGTCGTCTCGGCGTTCGAACTGACCGGAGACGGCGCCTGGCGCGACCTGATGACCTCGTCCACGCCGGGATTCCGCTCCTCTACGGCGCGCAGCGGAGTCGTCGACGTCGGGGGAGGCGCACTCGGTATTGCGATCCAGGTCTCCGGGGACGGGCAGACGGGCTGGATGGTGCTGGCCTGGTCCGGCGACCGCTATGCGCCGATCGGCTGCGCGCCGGATTCGCCGAGTGCGCCGACCAAGGACCAGCTCTCCTTCGACGCCTGCCTGTCCTGACCGGACCGCTCGCGGACCCGCCGCGGTTGTCGCCCCGCCGGCGCGGATCCGCCGCCGCCACAGTGCGAGACGTGCCACACTGCCACCGCGCCGACGCCCATCACCGCAGGTAGCGCCCGCCCGTCGCGGGAGCCCTGCCTGGCGGACCGGGCCGGCGGGGGCTATCGCCTCAGGTGCGTGCCCGCCGCGGCGATATACCGGTCGTTCCACCCCGAGTGAATGACGAGGCCGCTATGTCGATGGTGCTGGAGCGCGACGCCGCGCCGGATCCCCTGTCCGCTGGTCGCCGGCGATTGCGCCGGGTCGCCGACTGGGGCGTGCGCACCAAGATCCTCACGATCGTCGCCGTCTTCGCGGCCGTGTCCACCATCGCCGGTGTCGTCGCCGCGAGCAGCCTGTCCTCGTCCGCCTCGTCCTTCGCCGACGCCGCCGACAGCCAGCGCGACGTGGTCCGCCCCTTGCTGGACATCAAGAGCAACTTCAACTGGAGCCAGGCGACGCTGGTCCGCGCCGCGGCGTCCGCCGACGATCCCGCGGCACGCGACGAGTACCTGGAGGATTATCAGCAGCCGGCCGACCTGGTGGACAAGGGCATCGCCTCCCTCGGCGACGTGCTCGCCGGCTCGAGCCACTGGCGGGCGTTCCGGGATGCGCACGACGCCTACGTCGCGCTCGTCCAGGGCACGCAGATCCCGGCGATCATGGCGGGCGACATCGCCGCGTTCAACGCGACCTACCGGGACGAGGTGCTGGCCGTCGCCTGGGACCAGGCCGACGCGCTGGACGCCACCATCCAGGAGGCGATCGATCGGGCAGAGACGATGGCCGCCGACGCCCGCGGCAACGCGCGTTCGGCGACGACCACCGTCATCGCCGTCTTGGCGGCCGGCACCGCACTGGCCATCGTGCTGGGACTCCTCGTCGCCAACGCCGTGCGCCGACGGCTGCGTCGCGTGCAGGGGGCGCTGGAGGCGATGGCCCGCCGCGACCTGACCGTGGACGCGGAGGTCGACTCGCGGGACGAGGTCGGCCGCATGGCGCACGCCCTGGCCACCGCCCAGCGCAATGTCCGCGACGTCATCGCCCGCGTGGTCGCGTCCTCCGACGCGGTGGCGGCATCGGCGGAGGAACTGTCGGCCTCGTCGACCCAGATCGCCGCCGCCGCCGAGGAATCCAGCACCGAAGCGGTCGTGGTGGCGGCCGCCGCCGACCAGCTCTCGACCAACGTGCAGACCGTCGCGGCCGGGGCCGAGCAGATGGACGGCTCGATCCGCGAGATCGCCGTCAGCGCCAGTGAAGCCGCCCGCGTGGCCGGGACCGCGGTGCAGGCGGCCGAGACCACGAACGAGGCCATCGGCAAACTCGGGGCGTCCAGCCAGGAGATCGGCGACGTGGTCAAGGTGATCACCTCGATCGCCGCGCAGACCAACCTGCTGGCGCTCAATGCCACCATCGAGGCGGCCCGCGCCGGCGAGGCGGGCAAGGGCTTCGCCGTCGTCGCCAACGAGGTCAAGGAACTCGCCCAGGAGACCTCCCGGGCGACCGAGGACATCGTGCGCCGCGTCGACGCCATCCAGGGCGACACCGAGAGCGCCGTGACGGCGATCGGGCAGATCAAGGAGATCATCAGCTCCATCAACGACGCGCAGCTCACCATCGCCTCCGCGGTGGAGGAGCAGACCGCCACCACGCGGGAGATGTCCCGGAATGTCGCCGAGGCAGCGACCAGCAGCGGCGAGATCGCCTCGCACACGGGCGGTGTCGCCGCCGCGTCGGCATCCTCGACCGAGGCGCTGGCGCAGACCCGCACCGTCATCGACGAACTGGCGCGGATGGCCGCCGGGCTGCGCTCGGAGGTCGCCTCCTTCCACGTCTGACGCCACGCGCCGAAGCCGGTGGCGGTGCCGCACGCCACTTTGCCGATCGGGCGGCAGCCCAGGTACGCTTGTCGGGCGCGCCCCCCGACGGGCGCGTGCTGGAAGCGTGCCAGAGCGGCCGAATGGGACACACTGCTAATGTGTTGTGCTCTTTACCGGGCACCGAGGGTTCAAATCCCTCCGCTTCCGCCAGGGGGCCCGTCGCGGCGGCCGACGCCGACCGAAGCGCCCCGGATGGTCGTCGGTGGCCGTCCGCGCAGCGTGGGTTCCGCCGCGGATGTCATGGGGCCGGCGCCCACCTCGTCATCCCGCTCGTCAGGCGAAATCGAACAGCGGCGGTAGCACCGCCACGACGGCCGCCGCCCAGCATCCGAAGACCGGCAGGTAGCGGGTCTGCCACGCCTCCGCCGCGGCGGCCGGCCGACGCCCGCGGGCGAACGCGAGGGTCAACCACCCCGAGCGGGCCAGGTTGACCAGCAACAGCAGATTGATGCCCAGCGCGGCGACCTTGTTCGGGCTGGTGCCGAACTCCACGATCCGGCCGAGCATCGCCACCAGCACCAGCACGTCGACGGCCAGCGCCGCGACCACGAGCACGAACTGCAGCCAATCCAGCAGGCCGACCGGCGCCACCGGGTCCCGCGCCGAGATCGTGTACAGCAGCAGGCCGAGCACGAGCACCAGGATCAGGTCCATGATGATCAGCAGCGTGCGGTCGGAGTCGGCGGCGCCGCGGGCGACGACATAGGCGGCGAGCAGCGCGAGAAGCATGACGATGGTCAACGGGGTGAACACCCGCGTGAGGACCGGCGCGATGTTCTCCACCACGTTCTGCTTGGCCTCCACCAGCCACGCGGCGACCAGCACGGCACCGGGCATGGCCAGCGGCAGCACCCAGTCCGCCAGGAAACTCGAGGGGTCGACGCCCACCGCGGCGAAGCTGCCCGCGGTCAGCCCGACGAGCACGCCGCCGCCGAGCGCGAGAAGTGCGTAGTACACGAGGAACTCGCCGGTGAATCGGATGAAGTTCATCCGCTGCCGGCCGGAGCGCCAATCCCCGCCGGTGTACGCCAGTCCGACCACCAGCCAGAGCACCACCGGGGCGTGGATCGCCGCCAGCACCGCGCTATCCGTCGGGCCGGCCGTGCCGCCCGCGTCGACTGCCCCGACCGCACCGTGGAACGGATAGCCGCCGAGCACCGCCGCCAGCACCACGAACACCCCGATCATCACGGCGATCGGCCGGACGGCGACGCGGCGTTTCCAGCAGAAGTACCCGGCCAGGAACGGTGCGATGAACAGGCCGGCGGTGAGCGAGAACCTGGCGGGGTCGAGCCACTCGAGGCCCGCCTTCACCGCGATCGCCGCGCCGGCCGCCAGGGCGAGGACGACCGGCAGTTCCCGTCGGGTGCGGCCCGTGCCGTCCGGGGACGGGGCCGGGGCGAGGACGAGTTGTTTCCACAGGCGCTCGGAATGCTCGCGGGCGAACTCGCGGGAGATCTCGTCGACGCTGCCGAGCCGGCCGAGGGCCACCATGAAGGCCTCGTCATCGCTGAGACCGACGGCCGTGAGATCCGCGATCTGCTCGCGTAGGTGGTCCTCCATCTCGGCGATGTCGTCGGCGCCGATGCTGGCGTGACGGCGCAGGTAGCGGCGCCAGGCCGCGATCTGTGACTCGAGGCTCGAGTCCTCGCTCACGAGCCGGCCTCGGCGATCGCCGGCCGGGTGATCGCGCGCGCGGCAGATCGGGTCTGTGCTGGGATCTGGAGCGGGCCGAGCACGTCGGTGAGCACGGCGTCCACCACGGCCCACTGCCGACGGCGCTCGGCCAGGGCCTCGCGTCCGGACGGGGCCAGCGCGTAATGCTTGCGGCGCCGTCCCGATGACGCCGTCCGCCAGCTGGACGTGACGTGGCCCTGGCGCTCCAGCCGGTGCAGCAGCGGGTAGAGCATGCCGTCGGTCCACTCCATCTTGCCGCCGGACAGTTCCCGGACCTGCTTCAAGATGGCGTAGCCGTAGGATTCGCCGTCCGCGAGGATGCCCAGCACCAGCGGCGTGGCCACGGC
>CAZIIX010000172.1:0-5760 GCA_964539345.1 uncultured Actinomycetes bacterium
GTGTTGGCCGCAATGGGTGGCCGCTAAGCGGTGCCGGGCGGCGCTGGGCGGCGCGCGGTCCGCGCGCCGCTACCGTGGCCCGTGCGGCCAGGGCAGTCGATCGAGGACCGGGCCGAGTTCGGCGACCGAGCCGATCACGGCGGATGCGTGCCCGATGACGCTCGGGTCCGGCGGGAACGTCGTGTTCGGCGCGGCGATGAGCGTCATGCCGGCCGCCAGCGCCGCACGCATTCCATTGGTCGAATCCTCGACGGCGAAACACCGCTGCGGATCTGCGCCGATGCCTCGTGCCGCTGCGAGATACACTGCCGGGTCCGGCTTTCCGGCACCGGCTTGCTCGCTGGTGACGGCGAAGGACACAGCCGCGTGCAGGTCCGTGCTCTCCAGGAACGCCGACACCAGGCGCGGCGGGGCGGACGTGGCGATGGCAACGGGTGCGCGCCGCGCCGCGTCCCGCACGGCATCGACGGCGCCCGGAATCACCGGCGGGTCGGCGACCACCCGACCCACCATGCGGTCGATCACGATGCGCGCGACATCGTCGGCGCCCAGCCGTACGCCGACCGCATCGACCATGTAGCGCGCCCACTCCGGCGTGGACATCCCGAGCATGTCGGTGGTGGCGTGATCGCTCCAGGTGCCGTCGTACTCGGCAGCGATATCGCGGCGGATCCCGTCCCACCAGTGCTCGGTGTCGATGAGCACCCCGTCCATGTCGAACACGATGCCGCTGCCATCTGCTGCGCGCTGCCCGGTGTCGTCATCCATAGCGACGAGCCTGTCACACCCTCGCCGCATCGACGCGGCGTGCGGGGGACCGACTGCATGTCCGGTGTCGAGGACGCACCCGTGCAGGTCTAGGCCCGCCGGGCCGGCAATCCGCTTCCGGTGACGGATGCCGGAGCCCTCGACGAGGCTCGGACGACGAGCGTCGAGGACAGCGTCACACGGCGCGCGGACCGTGTTGGCGCGGCGATCCGACTGTTCAGCAGATCCATTGCCTCCGCCGCAATCTGTGCGTACGGCGGGCGGATGGTGGTCATCGATGGGGTCAGCAGCCGTGCTAAGAGCGTGTCGTCGCACCCGACGACGGCGATGTCCTCGGGAACGCGAAGTCCCGCCTCGTGTAGGCCGGCAATGACGCCGCTGGCAACCATGTCGTCGTACGCGACGACTGCCGTTGCGGAGCTGGCGATGACACTGGGAACCGACTCGAGGCCTGCCGCGAAGGTGGGCGCACGAGGACCAAGATCGACCAGGTCCGTGCCCTCGCGGCCGGTCCATTGCGTGAGGGCGTTCGCACGCTGGTTCGCGGCCCACGATGCGGAAGGTCCGCGGACCATGGCGATCGTTCGATGCCCATGCTCGGACAAATGCGCTGCTGCCTGAGCCATCGCGTCCTGGTAGTCGATGAGGACGACATCACGGCCCGTGATGGGACGGTTGATCAGTACCGCCGGGGCCGTTCCGATGGCCTTCTTCAGGACATTCGTCGGCGCACGGGGCGATGCGAGGATGACGCCGTCGACCTCCTCGAGAAGGCCGCGGATGAGATCCTTCTCCTCACCTGGCCGCTCATCGCTATTGACGATCAGCACAGAGCAATTTGCGGTGGTCGAGGCAGCGTGGTGGACCACGCGTAGCAGTTCCGTGAAGAACGGGTTTCCTACGTCGGGCACCAGCAGGCCGATTCGGCCGAGCCGCCCGGTCGCCAGACCGCGAGCCAGCTTGTTCGGGCGGTATCCGATTTCGGTAGCGGCCTCCAATATCCGTTGTCGTACTTCGGGTTTGACAACATCGGGGCGTGTGAGCGCTCGTGACACTGTAGAGGCCGACACCCCGCAGCGTTCCGCGACAGTGAGCAACGTCGGCCGTTTCACTCCCACCAGCCGCCTTCCTACCTACCGTCGGTACATACCGCGAAGAGCACTAATCGGAAAGAGAGACCGCGTGCGCCCTTTCGTCATCTGTGGGTCATACCCTAAGCAGTTCGGCATTACGGCGACGACTCGGATCGGCGGGCGCTCGATGGACGAATGAGATCGTCCGCTTGCTGATCGACCTGCCGACCCTGGAGTGCAATCGCTTGCAAAACCTCGATCTCCGTGTATCGTATCGCACAACTGCAAGCGCTTGCACAGCCCGAGGGGGAGGCGAGGCATGACCGAAAACATCGCGGTCGTGCCGCGTGCCGCCGGTGACCCACACCCGTCGAAGGCTGGACCAGGACCGACGGCACAACGCCCGCAGAAGGCGCCGGCCAGCAGCCTCGCAAGTAAGAACCGGTGGGCAGGACTGCTCTTCATCCTTCCCGCGCTATTGTTCGTCTTCGCCTTCATGCTCTACCCGCTGATCTACAGCGGGTACATGAGCCTGACCAAGTTCAACTTCGTGTACGACGAATCGCCTTCATTCATCGGCGTCGGCAACTACATCGACGCGTTCAATGACCCGCAGTTCTTGGTCAGCCTGAAGAACACATTCGTATTCGGAGTGTTCTACTTCATCGCCATCATGATCATCTCGTTGGCACTGGCACTGCTGCTGTTCCAACACCTGCGGTTCAGTGCGTTCTTCCGCAGCGCTGTGTTCGTCCCCATCGTCGTGCCGTTGTCGCTCGCCGGACTGATCTTTCTCTGGATCCTGCAGCCGAACTATGGACTGCTCAACACCTTCCTCGTTCAGGTGCTCGGCGCAGACTCGCTGGCGCAGCCATGGCTGAGCCAGGGCGGCACGGCCATGGCATCGATCATCCTCCTTGCCCTGTGGGCCAACATCGGCTTCGTCACGATCCTGTTCCTGGCAGGGCTGCAGGGCCTGTCATCAGAGATCCTGGAGGCCGCCGAGGTCGACGGCGCGAGCGGGCTGAAGAAGGTCTTCTACGTCATTCTTCCGAACCTGCGGGAGACCTACTTCATCACCGGCACGTGGGCGATCATCCACGCCCTGAAGGTCTTCGTTGAGCCGATGGTCATGACCGACGGTGGTCCCGGGACCAGCACGTTGGTGCTCTACCAGCAGGTGTACATCACCGCGTTCAACTATTTCGACATGGGCTACGCCTCCGCCATGGGCTACGTCCTCGGCGCCATCATCCTTGTCCTGGTCGTCGCGAACTTCCTCCTCACGCGCGTCAATACGCGAGGGCGAGGTGAGCAATCATGAAGCCTTCCCGCCGATCGACCATTGCGCTGTACATCGTCCTGCTCGTGTTCGCTGTGCTGTTCCTGGCGCCGCTCGCCTACATCCTGCTCAACTCGTTCAAGCCGGCCGCCGAGATCTTCCAGGTGCCGCAGTCGATACTGCCCAAGACGTGGACGCTGGACAATTACAGCATCGTATTCACCGGCAAGTTCGGGGACTTCTTCGTCACCACCGTGTTCATCACCGTCGCCGGCGTCGCTATCGTTGCTTTCCTGAGCGCCCTCGCTGGATACGGGTTCGCCAAGTTCGCCTTCCCCGGCGTCAACATCCTGCTATTCGCGGTGGTCGGGACACTCACGATTCCGCTGGTGATCTTCCTGGTCCCGATGTTCCTCATGGAGAACGCGACCGGCCTGCTCAACACACGCCTGGGCCTGCTGCTGCCGAATGTCGCGGTCACCCTGCCCTTCGCAATCCTGATCATGCGGTCGCAATTCATCGGGATTCCGCAGGAAGTGGAGGAGTCGGCCGTCATCGATGGCGCGGGGGTCTTCCGTCGATGGTGGTCGGTGATGCTGCCCATGGCCCGCAACGGCGTCGTCCTCGTCGTCATCATGACCGCGTACGAGATCTGGGGCGAATACACTATGGCCAAGGCCCTGGCCATTGATCCGTCCGCGATGCCGCTGTCGGTGGGACTGACGCTGCTCAAGGGCGAGGTGTGGCAGTACGGAGTTCTCGCCGCGGTGATTGTCGTGGCCATCCTGCCGCCCGTCATCATCTTCCTGCTCTTCCAGAAACACATCGTGGCTGGTGTTGCGCAAGGGTCCGTCAAGGGCTAATCGGTTCATCTCATTCACAGTCGATCAATGGCGTCAACCGGAGGAAGGAAATCAGCAATGGGCAAGAGGAAAGGCTATCTGGCGGCCGCAGCCATAGCTGCCGTCGGAGCACTGGTCATCTCGGCGTGCGGAAGCAGCACGGACAGTGATGGAGCCGCCGCTCCGCAACCGTCGGGTTCCCAGGCGGCTGGTGGCGATGAGGCTGGTTCCGGCGACGGCGGATCATCGACGGTCACCATCGCCGCGCAGGCGTGGATGATCGAGAAGTTCCACATGAATGACATGGTCAAGAAGTTCGAGACCGACAACCCGGGCAAGAAAGCCAAGCTCGTCGAGTACCCGGACAATCAGTCGCTGGCGAACTTCTCCCTGCAGTGGAGTCAGGGCAAGACGTCACAGGATCTGGTGATGACCGACGGTGCTTCGGTTGGTGCACAGTTCCTCGCCAAGGACATGATCGTCGACTTCAACAAGACGGACTTCTTCGAGGGGCACACGGCGAAGGACAAGTTCGTAGGCGAGAGCCTGAAGTTCAACGAGCTGGACGGTGTCCAGTTCTCTCTCCCGTTCGGGCTCGAGACGTACAACATCAGCGCGAACAAATCGTTCTTCGCTGACGCCGGACTTCTCGATTCCGATGGTGAGATCACGCCGCCGGAGACCTGGGACGATCTGTACGACATGGCAGCGAAGTTGACCCAGCGCGATGGCGACACGGTCACGATGCCGGGAATGACGATCCAGTGGGGTCCCAACGCCGTGTCGACGATGGTCTCCGTCGAGCAGGCGGTGCGCGGCAGCATCTACGACGACGACGGCATTCTCACCTTTGACACCCCCGAGATGCGTCATGTGCTGGAGATCTGGAAGAAGGGTGCCGACGACGGGACGTTCTCGATCGACACGTTCGCCAACAAGGATGCCGGCCGTAGCAACTTCAACGCCGGCAACGTTCCGATGGTCCTTGAGACGGCGGCACATGTGCCGGAGGCGGCACCGACGATTGGTGCAGAGAACTCCGTGGTCCTTGCCATGCCGGGCTCCAGCGAGAACGGGTCGTACGGGTTCACCGCTGGCATCATCATGCCATCGGCATCGAAGAATCAGGATCTCGCCATCAAGTTCATCCAGGACGCGATGATGTCGGACATTCAAGTCGCTGTCGGCGAAGAGTGGGGCAAGCTCCCCGTGCTCAAGGAGTACTTCGACCAGATCGACGCGCCATGGAAGACCGCCATGTACGACCTGGTGAAGATCTCGCAGCCTGCACCGATGTATCGCGGGCTTCCGGAGATTCAGGACAAGGGCAAGCAGATGCTGCAAACCTATCTCACCGGTGGTACCGACCTTGACGGTTTCCTGGCCGACTTCCAGAAGGTCATCGACAGCGCTGACAAGAATCCCAACTAGGAACCGATCGACCAATCGATTCCATGACCATGACGGAGGATGCCTTGACTGCAATGCGTGAAGCGATCGTGGGTGCTGACGTCGCCGTTGACGGCGAGTTGCTGCACGGCCACGCGGTCCTCGTGGCAGACGGGCGCATCCGCGCGGTAGTCCGCGGGGGCGAGGTCCCCGCGGACTACCCGGTCCGTCATGTCGGACCGGGCATCCTCAGCCCCGGGTTCGTGGATCTCCATTCGCACGGTGCGGGTGGGCGCGGCTACAACGAAGCGGACCCGGAGGCCTACATCGCCGCTTTGACAACGTCACTGAGGGCCGGGGTGACGACGATTCTGCCAACGCTGTCGTCGGCCCCGTTGGAGCAGAT
>CAZIIX010000173.1:0-5710 GCA_964539345.1 uncultured Actinomycetes bacterium
TCGAGGCGGGCGTGGTTGATGCTCCGGTGGTGGCGGGGGTCCCGGCGGTCGTGGACGGCGTGGGCGACGAACGGGATGTGGTCGGGGTGGCGCCCCCGGACGCGCCGGAGGGACCGATGCCGACTGCCGGGGATCCGCCCGCCACGCCGGATCCGCCCGCCGCGCCGGATCCGTCCGTGGCACCGAACACGGGGTCGGGTTCGGACGCGCCGGACTGCGTCACCGTGACCACCACGATGTCGCTGTCGGCCGCCGCCTCGGGCGCGCGGGTGTGGCGCAGGGCGATGGCGATCAGCACGGCGTCGATGACGACGAACGCCACGACCGCGATCCAGCCTGCCTTGCGCACGCGATTCCCCCCTCTGATCACGAAGAGTCATTCCGGGCGTGGCCGATCGCCGGTTCGGGCATACCGGACCGCCACCAGAATAACCGGCGACCGCGGAGGTGGTCACGGTCCGTAGCATCGAGGGGGTGAGCAGCCGCCAGGTCAGTCGGATCCTGCTGGCGGCGACCCTGTGCGCCGTGCTGATCATCGTGTTCGCCCCCGGCCCGCCGGCGCTGGAGAGTCAGCAGCGCCTGGCCGCGTGGCTGCACGAGGTGCACCAGACGTGGATGCCGCGGTGGATCACGTTCGACCTGATCGAATTCCTGTCCAACGTGGTGATGTTCCTGCCGCTGGGCCTGTTCGGCGCGCTCGCGTGGGCCTGGCGGCGGCGGTACCTGGTGGTCGCGGCGTGCTGCGCGCTGTCCGCGCTGGTCGAGCTCGCGCAGGCCGTGGTGCTGCCCGAGCGGATGGGCAGCGTCGTCGACGTCGTCGCGAACACCGTCGGTGCGGCGGTCGGGTACGGGATGGCAGAGTGGTGGCTGGCGCGGCGATCAGCGGAGCGCGCGGCCCCCACCCGATAGGATGCACCGGTGCCCGACTACCCGGAGAATTCCCTAGGCCCGCATGACCCGCGCGACCCGAGTGACCCGGGTGGCCCGGGTGGCCCGCTGGGGGCCGGGGAGGCGGGTGACGCCGCGAGCCGCGATGACGAGGCCCACGGAGGGGATGACGAGGTCCACGGGGAGGCAGCCTCCCCGGACACGCCCACCCCGGACACGCCGACCGCGGACACGCCCGCCCCGGACGCGCCCACCCCGGACACCCCCACCGCGGACACCCCCGCCCCGGACACCCCCGCCCCGGACACGCCCCCGATGCCGGCCCCGGCGGTGCGCTCCACCTCGGGCCACCGGACCCGCCGCGGCCGCCGTCATCGCCGACTCACCTGGACCCGGTACAAGCGCCGCCGCCGCGTCGTGTGGGCCATCGTCATCGCCGCGCTCGGGCTGCTGGCCGCGGCGGGGTGGGTCACCTACCGCGCCTACCAGGCCCACGACCACCTGCAGCGGGCCGCGAGCCTGGCGTCCACCCTGCAGGACGAGCTGCGCGCCGTCGACATCCCCGCCGCCCGCTCCACCCTGGCGGACCTGCAGGACGAGGCCGCCGCCGCGCACTCCGCCGCGCACGACTTCCTGTGGTCCGTCGGTAATCACATCCCGTCCGTCGGCGACAACCTGCAGGCGGTCCGCACCGTGGCCGACGTCATCGACGAGCTCTCGTGGCGCACCCTGCCCCCGCTCATCGACGCCGCCGAGCGCCTCGAACCGGCCAACCTCGCCCCCGACAACGGCGTCATCAACATCGACTCGCTGCAGGAGGTCGCGCCGGACATCTACACCGCCGCCAAGGCCATCCACCAGATGCAGGACACCGTCGCCGGCATCGACCGCGGGCAGCTCGTCACCCAGGTCTCCGACGCCGTCGACGAACTCGGCGACAAACTCGACCAGGCGGCCGACACCGCCGACACCGCAGCGAAAGTCGTCCGCCTGATGCCGCCCATGCTCGGCGCCGACGGCCCGCGCACCTACCTGGTGGTGTTCCAGAACCTCGCCGAGGTCCGCGCCACCGGAGGCATTTTCGGCGCCTTCGCGGTGATCACCGCCGACCATGGCCACATCGAGATGTCCTCGCAGGGCGCCTCCAGCTCCGACCTGCGCGGCTTCGACCCGCCGCTGGACCTGCTCTCCGACATGGACCGCCAGCTCTACACCGACCGGCCGGCGACATTCCCCATGGACGTGAACTTCTCGCCGAACTTCCCCACCGCGGCCGTGCTGATCCGGGACATGTACCAACAGGTGACCGGCACCAGCGTGGACGGGGTGATCGCGACCGATCCGGTGGCGCTGTCCGGCATGCTCGAAGCCACCGGCCCCATCTCGCTGCCCAACGGCGACGAGCTCACCGCCGACAACGCGGTGAAGTACCTGCTCGCCGACGCGTATGTGGGCCGCACACCGCAGGAGTCCGACGAGCTGTTCGAGCAGGCAGCGGAGGCCGTGTTCCAGGCCCTGGTCAGCGGACAGGGTTCGCCGTCCGAGTCGCTGGAGGCGGTGGAGCAGGCCGCCGACCAGAACCGGCTGCTGGTGTGGAGCGCCGACGCCGACGAGCAGGAGGAGCTCTCCAGCACGGAACTGTCCGGCACGCTGCCCCGCGACGACGGATCCGACCCGCTCGTCGGCGTGTTCCTCAACGACGGCACCGGCGGCAAGATGGACTACTTCCTGCGCGAGACAGTCGATCTGAAGTCCACCGGATGCGTCGCCGGCGGCAAGGCGCTCGTGCAGGCCACCGTCACGCTCACCTCCACGGCGCCGAGCTCCGGCCTGCCCGACTACGTCACCGGCATGGCGCTCGGCGGCGACTACGTCACCCGCACCAACGTCATGTTCTTCTCCCCGACGAAGGGCTCGCTGCGCTCGGTGGAGAAGGACGGCGAGAAGGTGGCCGTCGGCACCGGGATCGAACGCGGACGGTTCGTGGGCATCCTGACCGTGGATCTGAAGCCGGGCGAGACCACCACCGTGACAGCGACTCTCGCGACCGGAGAACTGCCGGAATCAGGTATGACGTCGTTGCGGCTCAAGACCACTCCGTTGGCGTTCCCGGCGGACACGACGGTCGGTGAGGTCCCCGCCTGCGCCGCGGGCTGATCCGTCAGGGCGGGTGCCGGCGGCCGACCGAGGTACAGGGCGGGACACCGGGACTTGTGCCCCACTGTCCAGGATGGATTCTTCCATCCAATGCGGCGTCCGGGTGGCGAGCCGCACAGCGGCGCCGTCACCGGCCGGTCACATCAGTGACTCGCCGACCGCGACCAGCTGTGGCAGTTCGTCGTCCATTACCTACATGGATCCCGCCATTCTTTGAACTTCTTCAAGAACTGGTTCGAGGCCGCCTGCCGTGAGCATCGCGATGGGCCGTGCGCCGCCAAGGTTGCGGTTCCGAGCGCGGAGCCATATTTCGATGCCCTCGTCCGAGTAGATCTCACGAAGGCCTTCGATGACGTAATGAACGTCAAGCAATCTCTCTCGGCTGATGCCTCGGGGAACCGACTGCCCTGAGGCCCAGTTCTGCACCGTCCGCACCGTCGCTCCCACGGCTTCACCAAGTTCGCGCTGCGAAATTCCGGTACAAGTCACCTGTTCCACAATACGCAAATAAGTCAAATATTCGCGATGCTCACGCGACCTTGCCACGCGGGATTGCGGTCCGGCGACTCGCGTGGAGCCCGGCGCTCTGCGCTTGCTGGTCTCATGCACTGGATCCGCCTGCTTGCCCATGTTCCCATCATGATGCCGGACTAGTTGCATGTCTAGTTGCGTACTGAAGTACGTGGTGAATGTTATAGGGGGCGATCAGCGAGGGCGCTGAGGTTCGCAGACGAAGCACGACTCGAATCCGCGCGGCATAGCGGCTTATCGTCGCCTCGGCGTCCAAGCGTCGACCGCGCGGCGGAATGCCTCGCCGCGGACCACGTAGTTGCGGAACAGGTCGAAGCTCGGCGCGGCGGGGGAGAGCAGCACGACACCGTCGGGTTGCGCCCACTCGGCGGCGATGCCTACCGCCTCGTCCAACGACTCCGCATCAATGACGTCGACGAGGTCGCCGACGCCGGATTCCGCTACCTGCGCATGGATCTCGCGTCCGTTCGAGGGCATGGTCACCAGGAGCAGCGGCTCGGTCCGGTCGCGCAGTCCGACGGCCAGCGGGTGGTAGTCGATCCCTCGGCTCTGCCCCCCGACCAACAGCGCCACCCGGCGGCCGGCGAACGCCTCGACCGCGGCCAACGCGGGCAGCACATTGGTAGACAGGTTGTCGTCAATGAAGTCCACGCCGCCCCGGCGCGCCACCGGCTGCAACCGGCTGGGCAGGCCGGCGAAGTCCCGGGCCGCCGCCCGGAGCGTGGCCTCGTCGGACGCCTCGGGCACACCCATCGCGCGCAGCGCCGTCTGGGCGATCAGCGCGTTGCGCCGATTGTGCACACCGAGCAGTCCCAGCCCGTCGATCCATGACGCAGACGTCGAGGCAGGCGCGGCGGCGCCGCCGGCGTGCGCTCCGTTGTCGCCGGCGCTCGTGGCCGTGTCGCCTGGGTCCACCACGTCGGCCGCGTGCACCCAGGTGACGTGCGGGCCGAGCAGCCCGGCGTGGGCTCGCAGGGTGGCGCTGTCGCCGTTCGCGACGGTCACGTCTGCGCCCGGCCGGCTGGTGGCCGACAGCTTGTCCCGGTAGTAGGTCTCGACATCGCCCGCGTGCCAGGGCAAGTGGTCCGGGTCCAACGAGGTGACTGCCGTGACCGGCGGGGACACCGGCAGGTCGGTCGCCTGATAGCTGGACGTCTCGATCACCCAATAGTCGAAGTCCGAACCGGCATCCGGATCGAACGGTGGCACACCGATGTTGCCCCCGATCAGCACGCGATACCCCCAGCGCGCCAATAGGTGCCCGGCGATCGCCGTCGTCGTCGACTTGCCCTTGGTACCGGTGACGATGAGCACCCGCGTCAGGTCGGCGCCGGCCAGCCACAGCCCCAGCCCGCCGACCACCGCAACCCCCGCGTCCAGCAGCCGCCGCACCGGCGCGCCGTAGCGACTGACACCGGGCGCTTTGATCACCACGTCGCAATCGGCCAGCGCTGCCAGGCCGCCGTCATCGGTCGCTCGGACCGGCGCCCCCAGATCCGCTGCATCGCCCGGCTTGTCGTCGACCAGGACCGGCTCGACGCCGAGCGCACGGCAGGCGCGGAGGCTGGCGCGACCCTCGACGCCGAGCCCGTAGATGCCCACACGCCGACCAGGAAGATCGGACCAGGCCAGCGCCGGCCGATCCTGCGTCATGGTCGACCCGGGTGCTGCGAGTCGGGGTGGCGGGAGCCGTGCCGGGCATCGGTCGTGCTGTCGGAGCCGGGGCGCTGGGAGCCGGGATGCTGTTGCCCGCCGCGCAATTCCGAAGGCAGGTACTCGTCCGGGATGAAGTGATCGCCCACCGGGGCGAACATCGCGGCAGCATCGGCGTCGGCGGCCGCGGCAGCATCGGCACGGGCCGCAGCAGAATAAGCCGCACCATCAGCACGGGCCGCAGCAGAATAAGCCGCACCATCAGCACGGGCCGTATCGGCACCTGCCGCGGCATTCGCACCGCGCCCCACTCGGGCGGCGAGCTCCTGCAGCAATGCCGAATCCCGCCGGTCGGGGCGCTGCGCCGCCAGTCGCGCGGCGACCGCGCTCTCCTCGACGTCGCCGACGCACTCCCACGGCTTCGCGTCCGGCACCAGACCGACCAGGTTCTCGAACTTGCCGCGCAACTCCGCATTCTCCA
>CAZIIX010000174.1:0-5701 GCA_964539345.1 uncultured Actinomycetes bacterium
CCATCCGCACCGTGGTCAGCGGGGTGCGCAGTTCGTGCGACACGTCGGAGGTGAATCGCCGCTGCAGCGCGCCGAACTCCTCGAGCTGGCGGATCTGGACGCGAATGGCCTCGGCCATGTCGTTGAACGAGCTCGCCAACGTGGTCAGCTCGGCGGCGCCGCGCACCGGCATGCGCTCGGACAGGTCGCCGGCGGCCACTCGCGCGGCCACCACGGAGGCGCGGCGAATCGGTCGGAGGACGGCGGTGGCCACCAGGAACGCGATCAGCCCGAGCGCCAGGGCCAGCGCGGCACCGCCGAGCAGCAGCGTCTGCTGCACCACGGCCAGCGTCTTCTGCTCGTTGGTCAGCAGGAAGATCAGGTAGACGCCGAACGAGTCGGTGGCACGCGGGATGTCGACCGGGCCGCCGACGACCAGGGCGGGGACGGGCACCAGGGCGCCGGCCGCATTCTTGCGCATCACGGTGGTGTACTGCTTGCCCACGTAGCCGCTGGAGACCTTCTGCTGCAGGTCGACGGGGACGTCCTCGATCGGGCCGACGGCGGAGATGGAGGCCGAGCCGGGGCGCAGCGGGGTGACGACGGGATCGAACACGCCGGCAGCGCTGCCCGGCGCCCCGGCATCGCTGACCCGGATGGGGTTGCCCAGATCCTGCACCAGCCGCGCCAGCTGGCTCTGCAGCTTCATCGGGTTGGTCTCGGCGCCGGCGAGCTGTGTCGCGGTGGTGGCTCGCGCGTTCTCGATCTCGGCGATGGCCGCCGTCTCCTTGTTGGCGAGCAGACCGTCCCGGATCTGCCGCTGCAGCACGACGCCGAGCAGCACCATGACGACCGCCGACAGCACCAGTGTCATGACGACGACGCGGAGCCGCAGCGAGCGTGACGAGCCCGACAACGCCGCCCGGATGCGCACCAGCCACCGCTGGGGTGCCGGGGGCCCCGGCGACTCGGGCGTGGCTGCAGCCGGACTCGGCTTCACGGTGCGCCGCCTATGCTGTCCCGGCCCGGTATCCGACCCCTCGCACGGTCACCACGACTTCCGGATGCTCCGGGTCCTTCTCCACCTTGCTGCGCAGTCGCTGGACATGCACGTTGACCAGGCGGGTGTCCGCCGCGTGCCGGTAGCCCCACACCTGCTCGAGCAGCACCTCCCGGGTGAACACCTGCCGCGGCTTGCGCGCGAGCGCCACCAGCAGGTCGAACTCCAGTGGCGTGAGCGTGATCGGTTCGCCGTCCCGCGTGACCTGGTGGCCCGGGACGTCGATCTCGATGTCGGCGATGCGCAGCCGCTCGGCGCTGCCGGTGTCGCCGCGGCGCAGCCGGGCCCGGATGCGGGCGGTGAGTTCCTTGGGCTTGAACGGTTTCATGACGTAGTCGTCGGCGCCGGACTCCAGGCCGAGGACCACGTCGACGGTGTCGGTCTTGGCCGTGAGCATGATGATGGGCACACCGGACTCGGCGCGGATCAGCTTGCACACATCCAGTCCGGACATGCCGGGCAGCATCAGGTCGAGCAGCACCAGGTCGGGGTGGACGTCGCGGAACGCGTCCATCGCCCGCGCGCCGTCGCGGACGACGGCCGCCTCGAAGCCCTCCCCCCGCAGCACGATGGTGAGCATCTCGGCCAGCGCAGGGTCGTCATCGACAACCAGGATGCGGGTTCTCATACCTCCCATGGTCTCATTAGTCGCTGTCCGTAGCGCGCAGGCCGGGCGAACGGGCGTGCGGTGCCGCGGTCGACGGATGGGATCATGGGGGTGTGACCTACCACGGACTACCGCCCGCGCCCGGCTCCGGCTGGATCCCGCCCGCCCCGGACCCCGGACCGGTGCCGCTGCGCCCGCTGACGGTCGGGGACGTGCTCGCCGTCGGATTCGGGGTGGTGCGCCGGCACTTCGCACTGCTCGCCCCGATCGCGGTGCTGCTCGCCGCGGCGGCGTCGGCGATCAGCATCGGCATCCTGGCGTCCAGCGGCTCACTGGACGAGTTCGTCGGGGCGCAGTGGTTCGAGGACGTGCTGCAGGGGCGGCGCAGCTCGCTGCCCGCCGGGATGTACTGGGCGACCGGGCTCAGCTCGGTCGTCTCGGTGCTCGGCGCCATGGTGATGGCCGGTGTGGCGACCGCCTGTGCGGGCGTCGATGCGATGGGCCGGATGGCGGTGCGCGGCGCGGTCGCCGAACGGCTGCGCGGCCGGTGGCCGACGCTGATCGGCACCGCCGTGCTGGTCGGCGTCGCCGTGTCGGTCGGGCTGGTCCTATTGATCGTGCCCGGGGTGCTGATCTATCTGGCCTGGGCGGTGGCGACGCCGGTGTCGACGATGGAACGCGCCTCGACCGGCGCGGCGCTGAAGCGCTCCATCGCATTGACCCGCGGCTTCCGCGGCCGGATCCTCGGGGTGACGATCCTGATCATCCTCGTCACCTACATCATCGATCTGGTCGTGTCCTCCGCCGCGCTGGCGATCGCCGGGCCGGTGTCGCCGGTCGTGTCGCTGATCGTCTCGGACGCGGCCGGGGCCGTCGCCTCGGCGGTGACGCTGTCCTGGTTGGGCGCGGTGATGGCGGTGCTGTACATCGACATCCGGATCCGCAAGGAGAATCTCGCGCCGGCGCTGCGCGCGTTCGCCGCCGCCCGGCCGGGCACGTAGCACCCCGCCCGTGTATGACGATGGGTTCGTCACGCGCGTGTGACGGCGGGTTCCGCCCCGCGCCCCGGGTTCAGCCGCCCGCGCGCTCGAGCAGCGCGCCGGGCACCGTCACCTGCCCGTCCGGCCCGGGCGTGAGCACGGTCCACGTCGACAGGTACGACCGTTCGGCCAGCACCCGGTACATCGCCGCCGTGCGCTGCTGCAGCGCCTCGTCGGCCTCGAACGCGTCCGGCTCCCGCGCGGACTGCGCGGCGGCGCGCCCCCGGACGCGATCGGCAGCGGTGGTCGTGTCGGTGGCCAGCAGCAGCTGATGGTCCGGGCACGGCAGGCCGAAGCGGCCCAGTTCCAGATCGCGCACCCACGCGGGGAACTCCGTCATGGCGTCGGGGGCGCCCAGCCGCGCCGAGCCGTAGGCGGCATTGGAGGCGATGTACCGGTCGAGTAGGACAATGTCGTTGTCGCGCAGCAGATCCCGGATCTCGGAGGCGGCGTCCCGGCGGTCCAGGGCGAACAGCAGCGCCGAGCCGTACACCGAGTCGGTCAGGTCCCCCAGCCGCCCGTAGAGCGCGTCACGCACCAGATCGGCGTGGATCGAGACGCCGTACCGCGGGAAGGCCATCGTCGCGACGCGGCGGCCGTCGGCCCGCCACCCGTCGGCGAGCCGGCCGGTGAGCGTGTTCTTGCCGGAGCCGTCCAGGCCCTCGATGACCAGCAGCGTTCCCATGGCCGGCCCTAGTAGCGGTAGTGGTCCGGCTTGTAGGGGCCCTCGACGTCCACGCCGATGTATTCGGCCTGCTCCTTGGTCAGCCGGGTCAGCTCCCCGCCGAGCGCCTCGACGTGGATGCGCGCGACCTTCTCGTCGAGCACCTTCGGCAGCCGGTAGACCTCGCGGTCCCACTCGTCCGGTTTGGTGAACAGCTCGATCTGTGCGATGACCTGGTTGGAGAACGAGGTGCTCATCACGAACGACGGGTGCCCGGTGGCGTTGCCCAGGTTGAGCAGCCGCCCCTCGGACAGGATGATCACGGAGTGCCCCGCGGTGCCGCGGCCGGGAATGCGCCACTCGTGCACCTGCGGTTTGATCTCGGTGCGGGTCACCCCGGGGATCCGCGCCAGGCCGGCCATGTCGATCTCGTTGTCGAAGTGGCCGATGTTGCCCAGGATCGCCTGGTGCTTCATCCGGCGCAGGTGGTCGACGGTGATGATCCCGAGGTTGCCGGTGGCGGTGACGACGATGTCGGCCCGGTCGATCGCGGCGTCGATCGTGGTCACCTCGTAGCCGTCCATCAGCGCTTGCAGGGCGCAGATCGGGTCCGCCTCGGCGATGACCACCCGAGCGCCCTGTCCGCGCAACGACTCTGCGCAGCCCTTGCCCACGTCGCCGTAGCCGGCGATGAGCGCCACCTTGCCCCCGATGAGCACGTCGGTGGCCCGGTTGATGCCGTCGACGAGCGAGTGCCGGCAGCCGTAGCGGTTGTCGAACTTGCTCTTGGTGACGGAGTCGTTGACGTTGATGGCCGGGAACAGCAGCTCGCCGGCGGCCGCGAGCTGGTAGAGCCGGTTGACGCCGGTGGTGGTCTCCTCGGTCACGCCCCGGATGTCGGCCGCGGCGCGGGTGAAGAACGTGGGATCGGCGGCCAGCGAGGCGCGCAGGGAGGCCAGGATGACGCGGTATTCGTCGGAGACGGTGTCGTCGTCGTCATCGACGGACGGCACCACGCCGGCGGTCTCGTACTGCACGCCCTTGTGCACCAGCAGTGTCGCGTCCCCGCCGTCGTCGAGGATCATGTTCGGGCCCGCGGTGTGTGCCCCGTCGGCATCCGGCCAGTGCAGCATCTGCTCGGTGCACCACCAGTACTCCGGCAGCGTCTCGCCCTTCCAGGCGAACACCGGAACGCCCTGCGGCTGCTCGGCGGTGCCGTACGGGCCGACGACGACGGCCGCGGCCGCGTGGTCCTGGGTGGAGAAGATGTTGCAGGACGCCCAGCGCACCTGCGCGCCGAGGCTGACCAGGGTCTCGATGAGCACGGCGGTCTGCACCGTCATGTGCAGCGAGCCGGAGATGCGCGCGCCGGCCAGCGGTCTGACATCGGCGTATTCGCGGCGCAGCGCCATCAGGCCGGGCATCTCGTGTTCGGCGAGGGCGATCTCCTTGCGGCCGAACTCGGCGAGCGAGAGGTCCGCCACCTTGTAGTCCAGATCCCCGCGACGGTCGGCGGTCAGCGCCGCCACTGCTGTGGATGACATGAGTGCTCCTTCGCGCGCCGGCGCCAGAATCCGCCTGCCCCACCCTACCGAGCGAGTGCGGCCCGGACCTCGTCACGGGTGCGCGCCGCGGCGTCCCGCAGCGACGCGGCCGACGGTCCGGCGGCGAGCACGCTTCGGCTGACGGTGGGTAGCACGGCGCCGAGGCTGGCGCCGAACACGCGGGCCAGGTCCGCGGCCGTCGCCCCCTGTGCCCCCACCCCGGGAGCCAGGATCGGGCCGTGCAGCGGTGACAGGTCCGCACCGACGTCGATGACGGTGGCTCCGATGACCACCCCGATCGAGCCCATCGGGACGGCGCCGGCGTTGTGCGCTGCGGCGCCGTCGATCATGCGCTGCGCGACCGTGTCCGCTCCGCCTGCCGATCCCGCGCCCGCGGTGCCGGCGGCATCGTCGCCGCCGGTGGCGGCGAGCTGCACCTCGCCGCCCTCCGGATTCGAGGTGCGGCATAGCACGAACAGCCCGCGGCCGGACGCGAGCGCCGCGTCGACGGCCGGTCGGAGCGAGCCGAATCCCAGGAACGGGCTGACCGTGACGGCGTCACCGGCCAGCGGGGAACCGTCGGTGAGGTAGGCGGCGGCGTACGCGGCCATGGTGGACCCGATGTCACCGCGTTTGGCGTCCACCAGCACCAGCGCACCGGCGTCGCGGCCGGTGGCCACGATGCGCTCCAGCACGGCGACGCCGGCGGAGCCGAACGCCTCGAAGAAGGCCGACTGCGGTTTGATGACGGCCACCCGGTCGGCCAGCGCCTCGACGGCGGTCATCGCGAACCGTTCCAGCCCGGCC
>CAZIIX010000175.1:0-3215 GCA_964539345.1 uncultured Actinomycetes bacterium
GTGGGCGCTGGCGCGCTTCTACGGCACACCGCTGTACGAGCAACCCGACCCCCGCCGCTGCGAGCCTGCCGACTGGGGCCCGGTGGTGTTCGACTTCGGCCGCGCCGAGGTCCGCAACTTCCTGGTCGCCAACGCGCTGTACTGGCTCGAGGAGTTCCACGTGGACGGGCTGCGGGTCGACGCGGTCGCGTCCATGCTCTACCTGGACTACTCCCGCGAGCCCGGCCAGTGGACGCCGAACGTCTACGGCGGCAACGAGAACCTCGACGCGGTGTCGTTCCTGCAGGAGACGAACGCGACCGTCGGCAAGCGGGTCCCGGGCGCCGTCATGATCGCCGAGGAGTCGACCTCCTGGCCGGGGGTGACCCGGCCGACGCACCTGGGCGGGCTGGGATTCGGGCTGAAATGGAACATGGGCTGGATGCACGACACGCTGTCCTACGTCGGGCGCGACCCGATCCACCGCGCCTGGCACCACAACGACGTCACGTTCGCCATGATGTACGCCTACTCCGAGCAGTTCGTGCTCCCGCTGTCCCATGACGAGGTCGTGCACGGCAAGGGCTCGCTGTGGGGCCGGGTGCCCGGCGACGACTGGCGCAAGGCGGCCACGCTGCGCGCCTACTTCGCCTACATGTGGGCGCATCCGGGCAAGCAGCTGCTGTTCATGGGCGGCGAGCTGGGCAACCCCCGGGAGTGGGACGACGCCGGCGAGCTGCCGTGGGGGTTGCTGGATGAGCCGCTGCACCGGGGCATCCAGGACCTGGTCGGCACGCTCAACGAGATCTACCGGGCCACCCCGGCGCTCTACAGCCAGGACTTCACCCCGGAGGGGTTCAGCTGGGTGGACGCCAATGATCGCGAGGGCAATGTGCTGGCGTTCCTGCGGCACGGGCGGGACGGGTCGACGCTGGCCTGCATCGTCAACTTCGCCGCCATGCCGCACCAGGGCTACCGGGTCGGCCTGCCGCGCGCCGGCCGGTGGGTGGAGGTGCTCAACACCGACGCGGGCGGCTACGGCGGCTCGGGGGTGGGCAACCTCGGAGCGGTGCTGGCGGAGGAGATCCCGCGTCATGGCCATCCGGCCTCCGCCGAGCTGACGATTCCGCCGCTGGGGGCGCTGTGGCTGGTGCCGGACGACGCCGAGTAGCGAACCGATCCGCGAGCCGTGCCGGGCTCGTGCTGTGGATCGTGTTCGCCCTCGTCGCGGCAGTGGCGGTACCGGCCGTGGTCGCCGCGGTCGACCGGCTCCGCGCCGTCCGGTCCGGAGTGGCCGTCGCCGGCAGCGCCCACCCGTCCCAGTGGATCGACACCGACGGGCTCCGCAAGGGTGTCCGGCGGGTCCCGGACCGGGCGACGATCCCGCAGGGCGCCGGTCATGCGGCGCTGGTCACCGCGACCGTCGCCGACCTGGAGACGTTCTGGACGAGCACGCTCCCGGAGATCTCCGACGAGGACTTCGTGCCGCTGCGCGGCGGCCTGACCGCGGTCGACTCGGCCGCCCCGACAGGCAGCGCGCCCTGCGTGAGCCAGCCGTCGCAGATCATCGGCAACGCCTACTACTGCCCCGCCGAGGACGGCATCGTCTACGACTCCGGTGCGCTGGTGCCGGTACTGCTGGACAACTACGGCATCGCCGGCCTGGTCAGCACGTTCGCGCACGAGTTCGGTCATGCGATCCAGGCGCGCATCGGCCCGACTCCGGCGCAACAGTCCGACGATCCGGCCCGCTACCCCGCCCTCTTGGTCGAGTTGCAGGGCGACTGCGATGCGGGCGCGTTCCTGGCCTGGGCCGCCGCCGGCCACGCCCCGCACGTCCACCTCGACACGCCCGCCGTGCTGGCCGGCATCAACGCGCTCCTGGACTTCTCCGACCCGGTGACCCTGCGCCCCTCCGACCCGACCGCGCACGGGTTGGCGCTGGACCGGCTCACGGCCCTGGGCACCGGCTATCGCGAGGGCGCGGCCGCCTGCCATGCGATGACGATGGAATCTGCCCAGCCCACGCTGGGGCGGGTGCCGGTCCCGCGCGGTGGCGTGCAGACGCTCAGCGCGCCGCGCTATCCGACCGTCGACGCGGTGCAGGACGCGGCGCGCGGGTCGCTGCAACGGTTCACCGGGGATCCGGTCACCGCCGTCGCGGACGACGCCGCGCTGGCGGGCGCGGCACGCTACGGCCAGTTCGCCCAGGCCGCGGTGCTGGCGTACGCGGTCGGCACGGCCCGCTACCCGGAGGCGGCCGCGGACGGGGCGGCGTCCTGTTTCGTCGGCGCCTGGGCGGCCTCGGTCTGGGGCCACGCCCCCTCCGACGCGCTGGGCGGCTGGCCCGGCGATGCCGACGAGGCCCTCGCGGTGGTCCGACACCGCCCGGATGCCACCATCGATGATCTGCTCGGTTACGCCGACGGTTTCCATCGGGGTGTGCGGGTATGCGGCAGTACCTGAACCGATGCGGGCGCGGCGAGCGGTCGCGCCCGCTCGCGCGGCCGTCGACCGTGCGGGCCCGGCTGCTGAGGGTGCGGGCCCGGTCGCTGACCGTGGCGATCGTTGCCGCGACCGCCGGTGCCGCTCTCGTCGGATGCGCCCGCAGCAGCCCCGCTCCGACGCAGCCGCCGCTGCCGACCGTGGCCGCACCGGAGACGATGACCGTGCACAGTGCCGCTGTGACCGAGCGGGACACGATCCGCCCGGCCTTCACCTGCGACGGCCAGGGGGCGAGGTTCCCGCTGAGCTGGGCGGGGGCACCGGCGGCGACACGGTCGCTGGCCATCGTGATCGAGGACCCGGACGCGCCGGGCGGGACCTACGTGCACGAGATCGTGGCCGGTCTGGCGTCGACCGCGACATCGTGGGACGCGGGAGCGGCAGCACCGGACGCGGGGACGGCGGCACGCGACGCGGGCGAGGCGTCGACGGCCCGAACGGTGATGGCCCGCAACTCGCACGGCGAGGTGGGATACACCCCGCCGTGCCCGCCGGCCGGCCCGGCGCATCACTACCGGTTCATCGTTGTCGCGCTCGGCACGGTCGCCCCGTTCGCCGAGGGCGCCGACCCCGCGCAGGCGCTCGCCGCGATCAACGGCGCCGCCATCGCACAGGGCGTGCTGGTCGCGCTCTACGCCCGCCATTGACGAGCCGGCCGAGCCGTGGGTGCCCGCCCTGTGTCCCGGGGACGACCCCCTACCCGGCCGGCCTCGGACCTGGTGGCGGTCTCG
>CAZIIX010000175.1:3315-5659 GCA_964539345.1 uncultured Actinomycetes bacterium
ACATGACGGCCTAGTACATGGCTGCGGCCAGGGCACGTCGCGCCGCGACGACGTCCGGATCGTCCGGCGCGAACAGTCCGAACAGGTCGACGAGATGCTCGCGGACGCGGTCGCGGTCGTCGCCGGCCGCGGTGCGGAACACTGCGATGAGGCGGGCGAATCCGGCGCCGGACCGCCCGGATGCCACCTCCAGGTCCGCCGCATCGAGGGCCGCGGCGATGTCGGTGCCGTCCGCGTCGCTGCGCTCGACGGCGGCCTCGTCGATCTGCGCCACGCGGCCGAGGAACGTCGCCCAGGCCAGGCCGGACGTCGCCTCGGTGTGGGCGGGCTGCTCGGCCAGTAGCTCGCGGTACGCCTCGGCGGCAGCGGCGTGGTCCCCGGCCTCGGTGGCCTCGCGGGCCCGGGTCAGCCGAGGGTCCTCCGGCTCCGGCTCCCGGGGGCCGGCGGCCTCCTCGGCGGCCTTGATGCCCGGTAGCCGGTCGCGCAATTGGTCGATCAGCGCCGTGATCCAGCCGCGCACCTGCGGCTCGGGCTGGGCCCCGGCGAACGCGTCCACGGGCTGTCCGCCGGCGATGGCGACCACGGTGGGGATCGACTGCGCGCCGAACGCCTGCGCGATGCGCGGGTTGGCATCGACGTCCACCTTCGCCAGGATCCAGGTGCCGTTGCCCTCGGCCGCGAGCCGCTCCAATACCGGCGAGAGCTGCTTGCACGGCTCGCACCAGGTGGCCCACAGATCCACGACGACGAGGACCTGCTGGGAGGCCTGGATGACCTGGTTGAACGTCGCCTCCGTGACGTCGACGATGAACGGCGAGGACGGGCCCGCTGCGTCACCGCCCGGGCCGCCGGGCTCACCGTTCGGCGGCACGGATGCCGCGCCCGGGTCCGCGCCGGCCGCCTGCTGCGGGGCGGGGCGGTCCTTCAGCGGGGACAGGTCGACGGCTCGGGCGAACGCGGCGGACATGGCCGCCTGGGCAGCCTGGCTGCGTGGATCGGGTCGGGACATGGACCCATTTTCACACGGGCGGGCGCGGTCGGGCAGCCGGGTCGGGCGCCGGGCCGGGCGGTCGGGCCCGTCGGGCCGGACTGCCGGGCACGTCCGCCTGCGGCCGGCGCCGCGTCGGTCAGGCGCTGCGCAGCGGCCAGCTGCCGTCGATCAGCGCATCGGCCTTGCCCCGGGACCGCAGGTACGCCTGAAAACTGACCGCCCACTGCCGCGACCACTCGATCTGCATCGCGTGCAGCGCGGCCAATTCGGCCGCTCCGACATGCTGGTGGGCGCCGCCGATGGCACGCGCCACGCTGCAGGCGGCCAGCGCATCGCCGTCGGCGGAGTGCGCGGCGGTGGCCGTGACGCCGTAGTGCGCGGCGGCGGCCTGCAGGGTGCGCTTGCCGCGCCGGTAGCGGTCCACGCCGCGGTCGATCACCAGCGGGTCGACGACGAGCGCCTGCGGCCAGCCGGGCATCGCCGCGAGCGGGGGCAGCCCGTGGCGTCGGGCCGCCGCGTCCATCAGCGTCAGGTCGTAGCAGGCGTTGAACACGACCAGCGGGAGGCCGGCCCGCCAGACCTCGGCCAGCGCGGCGAGGATCTCCGGCACCGCGGTTGCTGCCGGCACGCCGTGGTCGCGCGCGTGCGCGGTCGTGATGCCGTGCACCGCGGAGGCCGCGGCGGGGATCGGCAGGCCTGGGTCGACCAGCCAGGTCCGTGACCGCTCGCCGGTCGTCCCGTCCGCGTGCTGGTAGACCAGGGCGGCGGTGACGATCCGCGCTGTCGCCGGGTCGGTCCCGGTGGTCTCCAGATCGAAACCGACCAGGGTTCCATCGCACCATCGGTGCGCTGTCGGCGGGGCCACGGCCGCGGGCTCGGACATCGTTCCTCCAGAACTGCTCCACGGCCCGCGCCCCCGACGGCGGGACCGTGATGTGCAGCCTAAGGGGTGCTACCGACAGCGGTGCGCGGCGCGTCGGACGCGCGTGTCACCGGGTCGCCGACCGTGGGGGCCCGCGTGCCCGTTCCGGGCGCAGGCCGGCGCGGCCGTCCCCGGCTCAGATGCGGGCGGGCTCGGTGTAGACGCCCCACTCGTCGCGCAGCGCCTGGCAGATCTCCCCCAGCGTGGCCTCGGCGCGCACCGCCTCGAGCATCGACGGGATCATGTTCGCGTCGCCGCGCGCGGCCTGCACCATCTCGTGCAGCAACCGCTCGACGGCCTCGCCGTCCCGGTCGGCGCGGCGGCGGGCCAGGGTCTCGTTCTGTTCCTTCTCGATGCGGTCGGAGATGCGCAGGATGGCCAGGTCGTCGCCGACGCCGCCGGTCAGCGTGTTGACGCCGACCATCTTCTTG
>CAZIIX010000176.1:0-1065 GCA_964539345.1 uncultured Actinomycetes bacterium
CCCGCCGCGGACCACGCGCACTACTGCTCGTCCAAGGCCGCGATCATCATGCACGCGAGGACCGCTGCGCTGGAGTACGGCCCGCTCGGGATCCGCGTCAACGCCGTGTCCCCCGGACTCATCGATCGGGACGGACTCGCCGAGTCATGGCCGGACGGCGTCGACCGCTGGCTCGCCCACGCACCACTCGGCAGACTGGGGACGGCGGCCGACATCGGGAACGCCTGCGTGTTCCTGGCATCGCCGCTCGCGCAGTGGATCACCGGCCAGAATCTTGTTGTCGACGGCGGGATGTCGGTGCATCCCACGTGGTGACTGCCCGCACCGCTCCCCCGCCGCACCCGAGCCCCACGACAGAAAGGCCCCCTCATGCGCAATGAGTGGAATGTCAACGACGCCCCCAGCGATGACGATGTCCTCGCCCAGTGCGCGTACGGGTCGCGGCTGCTCGGCAGCCAGCCGAGCCTGGTGCTGCACGGCGGCGGCAACACCTCGGTGAAGTCCACCGTCACCGACGTCGTCGGCGGCGAGGTGGACGTGCTCTACGTCAAGGGGTCCGGATGGGACCTCGCCTCGATCGAGCCCGCCGGATTCGCCCCGCTCCGGCTGGACCGCATGCGCGAACTACTCGGCGCCGACGAACTGCGCGACACCCAGATGATGAACGAGTTCCGTTGCGCGCTCCTGGATGCCGGCGCACCGAACCCGTCGGTCGAGTCCCTCCTGCACGCCTTCCTGCCGCACGCCGCGGTGCAGCACTCGCACGCGGACGCCATCGTCACCCTGACCAACCTCGCCGACGGCGAAGAGCGCATCCGCGAGGTGTTCGGCGACACCGTCGTCGTGGTCCCGTACTGCATGCCCGGCTTCGACCTCGTGCAACTGGTCGCCCGCGCGTGGCCCGAGCAGGCCGGTGAGGCGACCGTCGGGATGGTGCTGCTCGGCCACGGGCTGTTCACGTTCGGCGCGACGACCCGCGAGGCCTACGACCGGCACATCGAGCTGATCACGCTCGCGGAGGACTACCTGGCCGAGCATGCGGCGCTGCCCGACCGCGGCACCGGC
>CAZIIX010000176.1:1165-5649 GCA_964539345.1 uncultured Actinomycetes bacterium
CCGACGCCCGGGTCGCCGCGTTCGTCGCCCGCACCGACCTCGGCGCCATCACCCAGCGCGGCCCGGCCACACCGGACCACATCATCCGAACCAAGCAGACCCCGATGGTCGGCACGGACGTGGACGGCTACGTGCAGGGCTACCGAGACTACTTCGGTCGCAACGCGTCCCGCAGCGCCGACGAGCTCGCCATGCTCGACCCGGCGCCACGCGTCGTGCTCGACGATCGGCTGGGGATGCTCACCATCGGCCAGCGCGGCAAGGACGCGGACATCGCCGATGACATCTACCGGCACACGATGGACATCATCGAGCGCGGCGAGCTGCTCGGCGGCTACCGGGCGCTGCCCGAGGGCGACCTGTTCGACGTCGAATACTGGGATCTCGAGCAGGCCAAGCTGCGCCGCGGGGGGACGCCGCCGGCACTGGCCGGACAGGTGGCGCTGGTCACCGGGGCGGCGTCCGGGATCGGCCGGGCCTGCGCGGCCACGCTGCTGTCCGCCGGGGCCTGCGTCATCGGCCTGGATCTGTCGGCGGACGTCGCCGGCACGTTCTCCGGGGCCGAGTGGCTCGGCGTGCCCACCGATGTCACCGATGCCGAGGCGGTGCGCCGCGCCCTGACCGCCGGGGTCGAACGGTTCGGCGGCGTGGACATCCTGGTGGTCTCCGCGGGCATCTTCCCGGAGAGCGAGCCGATCGCGAAGCTGCACATGGAACAGTGGCGGCGCGCCATGGCCGTGAACGTCGACGCGGTGGCCGCCCTGCTGCAGGCCACGCATCCGCTGCTGGCCCACGCGCCGAGCGGCGGTTCGGTGGTGCTCATCGCCTCGAAGAACGTCCCCGCCCCGGGACCGGGCGCGGCCGCCTACTCGGCCTCGAAGGCGGCGCTGACCCAGCTGGGCCGGGTGGCGGCCCTGGAGTGGGCGGCCGACGGCATCCGGGTCAACATGGTGCACCCGGACGCGGTGTTCGACACCGCCCTGTGGACACCGGAACTGCTCGAGCAGCGCGCCGCCAAGTACGGGATGAGCGTGCACGACTACAAGCGGCGCAACCTGCTCCACGCCGAGGTGAGCAGCGATATCGTGTCCCGCATGGTGCTGTCGATGTGCGGCGACGCGTTCTCCCGGACCACCGGCGCCCAGGTCCCGGTGGACGGAGGCAACGATCGTGTCGTCTGAGACCCGCCTGGTCGGCGGCGCCGTGCTGACCCAGGACGACCGGCGCACGGTGATCCCGCGCGGCGAGGTGGCCTTCGACCGGTCCACCGGGAAGATCAGCTACGTCGGCGAGATCCGCGGCGAGGTCCGGGGCAGCGCCGGCGGCGCGTCCGTCACCGGTGGCCCCACCGCCACCGGCGGCATCGACGTCACCGGCACGGTCGTCATGCCCGGCCTGGTCAACGCGCACACCCACTCCGGGATGACGTCGCTGCGCGGCTACGCCGAGGACCGCAACCTGCAGGATTGGCTCGCCCTGATCCGCGACTTCGAGGAGCATCTCACCGCCGACGACCTGTTCTACGGCCTGCAACTCGCCATGGTCGAGATGTTGCGGACCGGCACCACCACGTTCGCCGACATGTTCCTGTGGGACTCGGCATCGCTGCACTCGGTCGCCGCCGCCGGGATGCGAGTGCTGGCCTCGCCGGCGATCTTCGGCTACGACGCGGTCGGCTATCCGGCGGCCAGCCGGCAGGACGGCCGCGCCGTGCTGGACGTCACGGAGGAGCTGGCGGCCGAGTTCGCCGGGGACGAGCGGATCCGCATCGGCTTCGGCCCGCACGCCCCGTACACCTGCTCCCCCGAACTGCTCGCCGACGTCGCCCAGCGGGCCCGACGGCTGGGCATCCCCATCCAGATCCACCTGTCCGAGTCCGCGGCCGAGGTCGAGGCCTGCCGGGCCGAGCACGGCCGCACGCCCATCGCGCACGCCGCCGCACTCGGCCTGTTCGACTCGCCGCTGCTGATCGCGCACGGCACGCACGCCACCGACGAGGAGATCGAGCTGATCGCCTCGCACGACGCCGCCGTGGCACACAACCCGGTCAGCAACGCCAAGCTCGGTGCCGGCATCGCACCGGTGCCGCGCTACCTGCAGGCCGGGGTGCCGCTCGGGCTGGGCACCGACTCGGTGGCCAGCAACAACAATCTCGACCTGTTCGAGGAGATCAAGACCGGCGTGCTGCTGCAACGGGGCCTGCACCGCAGCCCGGACATCGTGCGCTCGTCCGACCTGCTCGACATGGCCACTCGTGGCGGCGCGGCCGCGGTGCGCTTCCCGGAGGTCGGCAGCCTCGAGCCGGGCAAGCAGGCGGACATCGTCATCCTGGCGGCGCGCGGCACCCGCGCCACTCCCCTGCACGACGCCGCCGCGTTCGCCGCGTTCGCCGCCTCCGGGGCGGCGGACGTGCGGGACGTGTACGTCGGCGGTCAGCACGTGGTCGGCGGCGGCGTGGTGCGCACGGTGGACGAGGACGAGGCCCGGGAGCGCGTCGCGGCGGCGACCGTCCGGATCCGACGCGAGATCGGAGCGGACACACCATGAATCAGCCGAATCGGACCAGTGGCGTCATCGGGATCATCGGCGGATCCGGCCTGTACGAACTGCTCGACGACGCCCGGGACGAGGTTGTCGACACCCCCTACGGCGCCCCGTCCAGCGTGGTCTCCCTCGGCCGGCTCGCGGGCCGGGACGTCGCGTTCATCACCCGGCACGGCCGCGGGCACGACATCGCCCCGCACGCGATCAACTACCGCGCCAACGTCTGGGCCCTCAAGCAGCTCGGGTGCGATGCGGTGGTCACCTCCTCGGCGGTGGGCAGCCTGCGCGCCGAGTACGCCCCGGGCGAGTTCGTGCTCTGCGACCAGTTCGTCGACCGCACCCGCGGCCGCATCGACACGTTCTTCGACGGGCCGCGCGTGGTGCACGTCTCGCTCGCCGACCCGTACTGCCCGGCACTGCGTGCCGCCGCCCGCGATGTCCTCACCGAGAGCGGCGAGACGTTCCATCCGACCGGGACCGCCGTCGTCATCCAGGGTCCGCGGTTCTCCACCCGAGCCGAATCCGCCTGGTTCCGGCAGATGGGCGCCGACATCCTCAGCATGACGCAGCATCCGGAGACCGCCCTCGTCCGCGAGGCCGAGATGTGTTGCGTCAACCTGTCCTTCGTCACCGACTATGACGCAGGAATGGAGGGCGTCGCCGACGAGGCGGTGACCGGCGGCGCGGTGTGGCGGCTGCTCGCCGACAACTCCGCGCGCATCCGGACCGCCATCGCAGGTCTCGTCGCCGCGCTGCCCGACCAGCGGTCCTGCGCCTGCCGCACCGCCCTGTCCGACACCTGAGGAGAATGCCATGACCGCCACCGGTGCCGTCACCGTGGACGACGACTACACCCTGCCCATCATCCAGGTCCGGGCCGGAGACGTGCCCGAACGCGTGCTGGTCGTCGGCGACCCGGCGCGGGTGCACAAGGCGGCGACCCGGCTGTCCGACGTCCGGCAGCTCGGCAGCAACCGCGAATACCTCACCGTGGCCGGTACTTTCGACGGCACCGAGGTCGCGATCGCCTCGCACGGGGTCGGCGCGGCCGGGGCCGCGGTGTGCTTCGAGGAGCTGTGCCGCGCCGGCGCGCGGCGCATCGTCCGGTCCGGCACCGCGGGCGGCCTGCAGCCGGACGTCATCGACGGCGCCGTCGTGGTGGCCACCGGCGCGGTCCGCGACGAGGGGATCAGCCGGCACCTGGTGCCGCTGGCGTTCCCGGCGGTCGCCGACCCGGAACTCACCCTCGCGTTGCAACGGCATGCATCCGGGGCGCCGTCCGGGGTGCATTCCGGCATCGTGCTGACCTCGGACTGCTTCTACCCCGGGCCGGTACTCGACGTCGACCAACGGCAGTGGCAGCGCGCCGGCTGTGTCGCCGTGGAGATGGAGCTGGCCGCGCTGCTGGTGACCGCCTCGCTGCACGGCGTCGCCGCCGGCGGGGTGCTGGCCATCGACGGCAACCCGCTCGCGCAGGACGACACCGACATGTCGGACTATCAGCCGTTCCGCGAGATCGTCGACCAGGCGGTCGATGTCGCGCTCGATGCGGCGCTGCGGGCGCTGGTGGGCTGATCAGGCAGCCGCTACACCGCGGCAGGTAGCACAATACGTGCTACATTGACGTCATGGAGCGTATCGGTGTTCGCGAACTCCGCCAGAACGCGTCGAAGTACCTCGCCCGCGTGAAGGAGGGCGGTCGCATCGAGGTCACCGAGCGCGGCAGACTCATTGCCCTGCTCGTGCCACCCGATGGCGCCGAACGGGCGCGGGATCGCCTCGTCGCGGCCGGACGACTGATCCCCGCTGCGCGCCCGACAGGTCGGCTGCGCTCCCCGCAACCCGTGCGAGCGGAGCCCGGTCTGCCGACGAACCAAGAGCTGCTCGACGCCGAGCGTGCCGACCGGCTGTGATCTATCTCGACACCTCGGCGCTGATGA
>CAZIIX010000177.1:0-4412 GCA_964539345.1 uncultured Actinomycetes bacterium
CGGGCGATGGCCCCCGGCGCGGACGAGGGCGGCGCACCGGCCTGGTGTCGTCGCCGGCCCACGCTGCCCCGGCGCGGCCACCCGAGTCGCGCCCGCCCGAATCGCGTCGACCGACCCACCGTGCGCCGTCGCGGCCACCCGAGCCGCATCGACCGGCATCCCGGCGCGGACCGGCCTACGCTGGGTCCCATGGCAGCATCAGCGGGATCATCAGCAGGCTCGGCGGCCGCCGGGGAGGACATCGACGTCACCGGACCGAAGACCAGATCCGTCGGCATCCCGGGCATCGCCGAGTCGATGAAGTATGCGATGAAGGAGATGGGTCCGACCCGCAGCCTGAAGACGCTGCTGGCGATGAACCAGGTGCACGGCTTCGACTGTCCTAGCTGCGCCTGGCCGGACCCGGAGCCCGGCGAGCGCAAGACCGCGGAGTTCTGCGAGAACGGCGCCAAGGCCGTCGCGTGGGAGGCCACCCGCAAACGCGTCCGCCCGGCCTTCTTCGCCGAGCACTCGATCGCCCAACTACGGGCGCTGGACGACCACCACCTGGAGCACTTCGGCCGGCTGACCGACCCGATGTACCTCGCCCCGGGCGCGAGCCATTACACGCCGATCTCTTGGGACGACGCGCTGCAACTCGTCGCCGACCGGCTGCGCGCCATGCCCGATCCGAACCGCGCCGTGTTCTACACCTCGGGTCGCTGCTCGAACGAGGCGGCGTTCGCCTACCAGCTGCTTGCCCGCCGGCTGGGCACCAACAACCTGCCGGACTGCTCCAACATGTGCCACGAGTCCTCCGGCACGGCGCTGTCCCAGACGATCGGCGTGGGCAAGGGGACGGTCACCCGCGCCGACATCGCCGAACACGCCGACCTGATCATGATCGCCGGACAGAACCCGGGCACCAACCACCCGCGGATGCTCACCGCCCTCGAGGAGGCCAAGAAGCGCGGCGCCAAGATCATTGCCATCAACCCACTTCCGGAAGCGGGCTTCGGGCAGTTCCATAACCCGCAGACGGCCCGCGGGCTGGCCGGGAAGGGCACGCAGCTGGCCGACGAGCTGGTGCCGGTGCGTGTCAACGGCGACCTGGCGCTGTTCAACGGGCTGAACAAGGTGCTCACCGCCCGCGAGGACGCGGCACCGGGAACCGTGTTCGACCACGACTTCCTCGCCAGATATTGCGACGGACTCGACGAAGCCATGACGGCCTGGCGCGGCCTGGACTGGGCCACGATCGAGGAGCAGAGCGGCCTGGCCCGCGCACAGATCGAGTCCATCGCGGACTACGTCATCGCCGCCGACTCCATCATCGTGTGCTGGGCCATGGGGCTGACCCAGCACCAGAACGCCGTGCCCACCATCCGCGAGATCACCAACTTCCTGCTGCTGCGCGGCAACATCGGGCGCCCCGGGGCCGGACCGTCCCCGATCCGCGGCCACTCCAATGTGCAGGGCGACCGCACGATGGGCATCTGGGAGCAGATGCCGGACTCGTTCTTGGACGCGTTGCGCGACGAGTTCGGCTTCGAACCGCCCCGGGAGCACGGCCACGACACCGTCGCCGCCATCCGGGCGCTGCGCGACGGAGAGGTGGACGTGTTCTTCGCACTCGGCGGCAATTTCGTGGCGGCCACGCCGGACACCGCCGTCACCTCCGCGAGCATGGCCAACTGCCAGCTGACCGTGCACGTGGCCACCAAGCTCAACCGCTCGCACCTGTATCACGGGCGCGAGGCGCTGCTGCTGCCGTGCCTGGGCCGCACGGAGATCGATGAGCAGGCCGGCGGTCGCCAGGTGGTCACGGTCGAGGACTCGATGGCGATGGTGCACCAGTCCGAGGGCAAGCTGCCGCCCGGCTCGCCGAACCTGCGCAGCGAGGTGGCCATCGTCACCGAACTCGGCCACCGGCTCTTCGGTGACGATGTCGGTTGGCTGGCCATGCGCGACGACTACCGGGTGATCCGCAAGCACATCGAGAAGGTCGTCCCGGGCTTCCACGCCTACGAGGAGCGCATCGCCGCCCCCGGTGGGTTCATGCTGCCGCGGCCGCCGCACGACTCGCGGACCTTCACCACCGACAACGGCAAGGCGCACCTGACCGTCAACCCGCCGACCACGGTCGAGGTGCCGGACGGCTGCCTGCTGCTGCAGACGGTGCGCTCGCACGACCAGTTCAACACGACGGTCTACGGGGTCAACGACCGCTACCGCGGGGTCAAGGGCGGGCGCAAGGTGGTGTTCGTGCATCCGGACGATCTCGCCGAGCGCGGGCTCGCCGATGGCGACTTCGTTGATGTGGTCAACGATTTCGGCGGCACCGAGCGGCGGGCGGAGCGGTTCCGGGCGGTCTCGTATCCGACGACCCGCGGATGTGTCGCGGCGTACTTCCCGGAGGCGAACGTGCTGGTGCCGCTGGATTCGACGGCGGAGGGGTCGAACACGCCGACGTCGAAGTCGGTGGTGGTGCGGCTGGAGCGCGCTGCCGCGGCATAGGCACTCGCGGGGCCGCGTGTCGCCACGGTGCGCTGCCGCGGTATGAGGTGGCGACGCGGCGTCAGGCGTAGCCGTTCGGGTTTCGCTCCTGCCAGCGCCAGGTGTCGGCGCACATGTCGTCGACGGTCAGCGCCGCCGACCACCCCAGCTCGCGCTCGGCGAGGGCCGGATCGGCGAAGCAGGTCGCCACGTCTCCGGGGCGCCGGTCGACCACCTCATACGGCAGCTCGCGCCCGATGCTCCGCTCGAACGCATGCAGCAGTTCCATCACCGAGGTGCCGTGCCCGGTGCCGAGGTTCCAGGTGCTCACCGGCCGGTCGGTGCCGCGCAGGTAGTCCATCGCAGCCAGGTGCCCGGTGGCCAGGTCCTGCACGTGGATGTAGTCGCGCACCCCGGTGCCGTCCACGGTGGGGTAGTCCGATCCGAAGACGCGCAGCCGATCCAGCCGGCCCACGGCGACCTGTGCGATCACCGGCATGAGGTTGTTGGGGATGCCGTTCGGGTCCTCGCCGATCAGGCCGGACGGGTGCGCGCCGACCGGGTTGAAGTAGCGCAGGATGCCCATCCGCCACGCCGGGTTCGCCACCGCCAGGTCGCGCAGCATCTGTTCGATGAAGACCTTGGTCCAGCCGTACGGGTTGGTCGCCGACGTCGGCAACTCCTCGGTCAGCGGTGACGGGGCGTCGGGCCCGTACACGGTCGCGGAGGAGGAGAACACCAGGTGGCGCACGTCGTGGGCGTCCATGGCGCGCAGCAGCGCGAGGGTGATGCCGAGGTTGTTGGCGTAGTACTCGGCCGGTTTCGCGACCGACTCGCCGACCGCCTTGTACCCGGCGAAGTGGATGACGGCGTCGATGGGCCGGTCGGCGAACACGGCGTCGAGCGCGTCGGCGTCGCCGAGGTCCATCTCGCGCAACTCGATCCGTTGGCCGGTGATCTGCTCCAACCGGTCCAGCACGGCCGGTTTCGCGTTGCAGAAGTTGTCGACGATCACCGGCTCGTGCCCGGCCTCGACGAGTTGGACGACGGTGTGGGAGCCGATGTAGCCGGCGCCGCCGGTGACGAGAACACGCATGGCGATCACCCTATCGGCCCCGCGAGGCGGTCAGTGCCCGACGGGCGGCGGCCGGACTGCCTCTCAGTGCCCGACGGTGAAGCGTTGCCGCGGATGGGCGCGCCGGTCGATCTCGTCGACGTAGGCCAGCGCGAAGTCGGCACCGGAGATCTCCGACGAGCCGTCGTCTTTCGTGACCAGCAGATCGCCGCCGGTGCGGTAGCTGCCGGTGGCCTCGCCCGGCGCGACGGCGCCGAACAGCGCCGCGGGGCTGACGTAGAACCAATCGAGCGCCTCCGGGGCTGCCTGCAGCGCGTCCAGCACGGCGGCGTGCGCCAGCGACTCGGGCTTCCATTCCTCGCGGAACTCCGGGGTGTCGACCAGCCGCGGTCCGCCGGGCGCGACCAGCGAGGACCCGGCGCCGCCGACGAAGGACAGCCGGGTGCCGTGGGTGACCGCGGCGGAGACGAGTGAAGGGACGTGGCTGACCAGGCCGCCGTCGATGTCCGAGGCGCGCAGCGCGATGACGAGGTCGTCGGCGTCGGCCGCTGCCCGGTCGACGACGCCCGGGTCGGTCACGCTGCCGGTGCGGTACTCGACGCCCTCGATCGGCCTGTCGGGGGCGTGCCGCGAGTAGGAGATCACGCGGTGCCCGCGGCGCAGCGCCTCCTGCCCGATGTGTCCGCCGGCGTAGCCGGTTCCTCCGACGATGACGATCGTTCTCATCGAGACTCCTTTCCGCGGGTGCGCGCCGCGGTCGGCGCGACATCCGGCACAACGTTCGGCCGACGGCCGCGCATTCCCGGCGAGGCGCAGGGCAGTGCCGCCGGCCGGGCCCGTGGGCGTGCTCGTGGCGCAGCAC
>CAZIIX010000177.1:4512-5632 GCA_964539345.1 uncultured Actinomycetes bacterium
CACTCGCCGCCGCGGCTCACTCGTCGTGGCTGGGTAGTTGCCGGATCCGCCACAGCGGTGAGATCGCCACCGGCAGCACCGATGCCATTCCTGCCGCGCCTGCGATCCAGAACGTGGTGACCACCCCGAGGTGGCTTCCCATGATCCCGCCGGCGAAAGCGCCGATCGGGATGGTGCCCCACACGATGAAGCGCGCGGAGGCGTTCATCCGGCCCAGCAATTCCGGTGGGCATAATCGCTGCCGGAAGCTCACGGTGGCGACGTTGTAGGCAACGACGCAGAGTGTCCAGACAGCGCCGCCGACCATCAGAGTGGGCATCGCGGGAAATACCGACGCCAGCGGGTAGGCGAACGCGGCGACGGCGAGCGCCGCCGCCGTGACGATGATGACCGCCCCCTCACCGATGGCCCGGGCCAGCGGGGTGACGACGAGCGAGCCCAGCAGGCCCCCGACAGCGCCGACCGCCTCGACCGCCCCGATCTGGATCGCGGACAGGTGCAGCTCGTTGACGAAGAGCAGCATCATCAGCGCGCCGGATGCGCTATGTGCCAGATTGCCGATGCCCGTGCACGCCAACAGACGCCGCAGCAGCGGATGACGCAGCACGAAGGACAGTCCCTCGATGATCTCTCGCCGCAGACTGCGCCCCGCCGGCACGGGAGGTCGTTCCTCCCGATGGCGGATCCGCCACAGCGCCGTTGCAGACGCCAGATAGCCCGCGCCGTTGAGCGCCACCACGTCGGCCGCTCCGAGGAGTCTGATGGCGACGCCTCCGAGCGCCGGCCCCGCGGCGTGCGAGACCGACGCCGTCGCCTGGAGTTTCGCGTTGCCCTCGACGATGTGGTCGTGCCCTACCAGGAACGGCAGATACGACTGGTAGCCCACGTCGAAGAACACCGTCGCCACCCCGACGCCGGTGGCGACGACGACCAATTGCGCGAATGTGAGCACTCCCAGCCACCAGGCCGCTGTCAGCGAGACCAGCAGCACGGCGCGAAGAAGATCGGCCGTGAGCATCACGCGGCGCTTGCGCCACCGGTCGATCAACGCACCGGCGGGCAGCCCGATGAGCAGGAACCCCAGGCCCTGCGCGGTGCCCAGCAGCCCCATCTGGAAACT
>CAZIIX010000178.1:0-5620 GCA_964539345.1 uncultured Actinomycetes bacterium
TCGCGCTGCCGCCCTTCGCGCTGCCACCGCCGGTCGGGTGGTCGCCGAGCAGCGACCGCAGGACGGCCTCGGCCACCTCGCGGTCCACCGATGACGAGGCCGAGCCCACCTGCACGCCCGCGTCCGCGAGCGCCGCCATCGCCTGCTTGGAATTCAGCCCGGATCTCCGCGCCAGTTCGTGCACGCGGACGCGCTGCGGGAGACCGGCCAGTGCCGTGTCCAGTGAGAGTGCAGCGGTGGATTCTGTTGTTGATGCCATTGTCGGAAATAGTCCTCTCCCGCCCATCCCCGGGCGCGTCCTACCGCGTCCGCACAGGGATGTTCATGGCGGAAATCAAGTCCGTGGCGCCGGTGGGCGCCACAGTAAGTCAGCAAGGGCCGTTCCGCCGCGGGGCGGGTGATCTGCGGGACTCGACCGCGCGACGTCTTTCACCCATCACGCATGGAACAGTGTCTGTCACCCACTGGAGTCCAGCACGACCGGCCGCGGCCGGATCGGGCGCATGTCGCGGTCCCCCGCGGCCTGCGCACCCCCAGTATCCCACATCCGGCGCCGGGACGGGGCCAACGCCGTCCCCGACGCGCGGGACGGTCCCGGTTCTGCTGCCGGCGCCGCCCGCGGCGACGGTCAGGTCAGCAGCAGCCTCTCCAGCCGGCGGGCGGCGACCGTCACCCCGATCACCGCCATCACGACGAAGTACGCCACGTGACCGAGCATGGCGACGTCGACGGCACCGAGCGTCAGGCCCCGCAGCAGCTCGATGCCGTGGTAGAGCGGCAGGCACTCGACGACGATCTGCAGACCGTCCGGGTAGATCTCCAACGGGAAGAACGTCGTGGAGAACAAGAACATCGGCAGCAGCGACATCGTCACCCAGTCCAGGTGCTGGATGGTCTTGAGGTAGGTGCAGACCGCCATGCCGACCGCGGCGAAACCGAACGCGATGAGGATCGCCGCCGGAACCGCCAGAAGCGCCCAGGGCGAGTCCACCAGTCCCCATGCGAGCATGACGATCTCGAACGAGATCGCGTAGGCGGCGCCGCGGGCCAGGGCCCATCCGATCTCGCCCAGCGCGACGTCCATCGGGCCCAGTGAGGTGGCGAGCATCGCGTCATACGTCTTGGCGTACTTGAGTTTGAAGAACACGTTCGTGGTGGAGTCGAACACGGCACCGTTCATCGCCGAGGTCGCCAGCAGACCCGGTGCGATGAATGCTGCGTAGCCGATCGGGCCGGTCGGCCCATCGATCGTGCCGACCAGTGAGCCCATGCCGGCCCCCATCGCCAGCAGGTAGAACAGCGGCTCGAAGAAGCCCGAGATCAACGTCCACTTGAACGTCCGGGTGGTGCGCAGCGACCGTTCGATGACCACGTGGGACCGGCCGGCGTACATGCGGACCGGGACGATCCGGGTCAGCAGCGGGCCCCTCGCGGGCATCCCGGTGAGCTCAGCGGTGTGCTGATCGGTGGTCATCTACGCCGCCAGCCTGACCTGGAAGCGTCGCCGCGCCACGATCGTCCCGGTGACCAGGAGCGCGGCCAGTACGCACACGTGCAGGGCGACCTGCCACCCCGGCAGACCGCCGCCGAGCGCCGCGTCCCGGGCCAGTTCGTTGCCGTGCCACAACGGTGAGAACCAGGCCAACGGGCGCACCGCCCAGGGCAGCTGCTCGATCGGGAAGAAGGAGGCGGAGAACAGCGAGGCCGGGATCACGCCGAACCGCAGCACCATGTTGAACGCCATCGGGCCGTCGTCGTCGATCGCCGCCGACAGGGCAAGGATCCACACCCCGACCGCCATCGCCGAGACCACGGCGACCGGGATCATCAGCAGCCCGACGGCGCCGCCGGCGACGCCGAACGCGAGCAGCACCAGGTAATAGAGCACCGCCGACACCGTCAGTCTCGTCGAGATGAACAGGATGTGGCCGTCGGCGGCCGCGGCGGGAGTGATCGGTGTCGAGGTGATCCCCCACAGGGTGCGTTGCCATTTGATCCGGCCGAACGCGCCGAATGCGCACTCGCTGAAAGCGATCTGCAGCGCGGCGGCACACAGCAGGGCGGGCGCGATGTAGTCGACATAGGGCACCCCGCCGAGCGCCTCGGAACCGTGCCGGTTCACCAGCGTCCCGAGGCCGAGGCCGAGCGCCAGCAGGTACAGCACCGGTCCGCCGACGGCTTCGACGAGGCCGGAGAAGAAATACGGCTTCCACTGGCGCATCAGGTATTCCCAGACCCGCCACCGGTAGGTCCAGGCGGTGGCGGGCGGACGCGGCGCCGGGCCGGTGTGGCTGCCCGTCGCCGGCGCGGCGCCCTGGTGCGTCGCGGTCGTGTCGTCTCTGCTCACCGGGACCGATCCATCAGTCGATCAACCGGCGTCCGGTCAGGTGCAGGAACACGTCCTCCAGTGTCGAGCGGCGCACCAGCGTCGACGCCGGGGCGATCCCCGCCGCTGCCACGGCCTCCACCGTCGCATCCCCGTCCGAGGTGTAGAGCAGCAGCCGGTCCGGCAACACCTCGACGCGGGAGGCCAGCGCCGTCGCGGCGGATTCCGCCGCCAGCTGCCGGCCGGGTGTGAAGCGGAGTTCGACGACCTCGCGGGTGGAGTACTGCGCGATGAGCTCCGACGGGGAGCCCTCGGCCGCGATCAGCCCCCGGTCCATCACCACCAGCCGGTCGCACAGCTGCTCCGCCTCGTCCATGTAGTGGGTGGTCAGGACCAACGTCACACCCTCTTGCTTGAGCCGAAAGAGCCTGTCCCACAGCACGTGCCGCGCCTGCGGGTCCAGCCCGGTCGTGGGTTCGTCGAGCAGTAGCACGTCCGGGTCGTTGACCAGTGCGCGTGCGATCGTCAGCCGGCGCTTCATCCCGCCGGACAGGGCCGACACCCGCGACCGCGCCTTGTCGGTCAGCTGCGCGAAGTCGAGCAGCTCGGTGGCCTTGTCGCGGCAGTACCGGCGGGCGAAGCCGAAGTACCTCGCGTAGACGTACAGGTTCTCCCAGGTGGTGAGCTCCTCGTCCAGGTTGTCCTGCTGCGGGACGACCCCGAGCCGGTCGCGGATTCGGATGCCGTCCCGGTCGGGGTCCATCCCCAGGATCCGCAGCTCCCCACCGGTCCGAGGCGAGGTGCAGGCGACCATCCGCATGGTGGACGACTTGCCCGCCCCGTTGGGGCCGAGGAATCCGAACGCCTCCCCGGCCCGCACGTCGACGTCGATCCCCCGGACGGCGTGCACGGTCTCGCCGCCCTTGACGGTGAAGCTCTTCTGCAGCCCGCGTGCGTGGAGCATCGGCGGAGCGTCGTGCGGTGGTGCGGCGGATCCGCCGGGCGCGGGATCGGTGCTCGCGGCCACGGACCGGGTCAGACCAGACCCGGGAACCACAGGGCGGTCTCGCGGGCTGCCGACTCCGGCGAATCGGACCCGTGAACCAGGTTGGTCTGCGTCACCAGGGCGAAGTCACCGCGAATGGATCCGGGCGCGGCCTTCTCCACCGGGTCGGTCCCACCGGCCAGCTGGCGGAAACCGGCAATCGCGCGCTCCCCCTCGACCACGGCGGCCACCAGCGGCCCGCCGGTGATGAATTCGACGAGCGAGTCGAAGAACGGCTTGCCCCGGTGCTCGGCATAGTGCTCCTCGGCCAGTGATCGGTCGATGGTGCGCAGGTCCATCGCCACCAGGCGCAGCCCCTTGCGCTCGATGCGCGAGAGGATCTCGCCGACCAGCCCGCGGGCCACGCCGTCCGGCTTGACCAGTACCAGTGTCCGTTCCGTCACGTGCTAACTCTCCTTGTCGTCCGGGCGCGGTTCCGAGCCCGCATCCTGCCCGGCAATTGTGCCAGCCGCCATGCGGCGGCGGAATTCGCGGCGCATGTAGAGCACCAGCGCCCACACGATGCCGAACACGATGCCCATGACGCCGATGGCGCCGCTGATGAACCAGCAGGCGATCAGCAGGGCCTGCAGTACCGCGATCACGCCGATGGCGTAGCGCCGGGAGACCACCGCGCAGGTGGCGACGTGGGCGGCGGCGAGCACCACGAGGATGACGATGTGGGAGGTCGGTGCGCTGACCCCGGCATGTTGGATGACGGTGATCCCCAGCAGGATCGTGATGGACTCGAGGATCAGGATGGCCGACATCACACCGCGCAGACCGCGCTCCGGGTCGCTGCTCATGCCGACTCCCTTCCGGCCAGCGTCCGGCCGTCGCCCGCGGAGACCACCGATCCGGTGACCACGACGGCCGAGCCTACGGCGTTGTCCGGGTCCGCCTCGGCCAGGTCGACCGCGGTGGAGATCGCGTCGTCCATCCGCGGTGCGGCGTGCACCCTGTGCTCGCCGAACACGTCGCCGGCAATCTCACCGAGTTCGGCGACCGGCATCGACCGGGGCGAGGAGTTGACGGTGACGACGACCTCGTCGAAGGAGTCCGCCAGCGCCTCGAGCATGCCGCGCACGTCCTTGTCGCGCATCACGGCCAGCACGCCCACCAACCGGGTGAAGGAGAACTCGTCGGCCAGGGCCGTCGCGAGTGCCCGCGCTCCGTGCGGATTGTGCGCCGCGTCGACGAAGATCATCGGTGAGGTTCGTATCCGTTCGAGCCGACCCGGCGAGGTGGCAGTCGCGAATCCGTCCTGCACCGTGCCCAGGTCGACGCCGCGCTGGCGTCCGGCCCCCAGGAACGCCTCCACGGCCGCCAGCGCGACCGCGGCGTTCCCTGCCTGGTGGGCGCCGTGCAGCGGCAGGAAGATCTCCGGATAGACCCCGGAGAGTCCTTGCAGGGTGAGCACCTGGCCGCCGACCGCCACGGTGCGCTCCAGCACGTCGAACTCGGAGCCGTACCGCGCCACCGTGGCATCCTGCTCGGCGACGCGGCGCAGCAGCACCTCCATGGCCTCCGGCTGCTGCGGCCCGATGACGGCCGTGCCGTCGCGTTTGATGATCCCGGCCTTGTTGGACGCGATGGAGGCGAGATCCGGGCCCAGGTAGTCGATATGGTCGATGCCGATCGGCGTGACGACCGAGACCGCCGGCTCGATGACGTTCGTCGAGTCCCAGGTGCCACCGAGTCCGACCTCGACGATGGCCACGTCCACCGGTGCCTCCGCGAACGCGGCGTAGGCCATCGCGGTCAGGATCTCGAACTTGCTCAGCCGCACCCCGCCGGTCCGAGTGCTGGCGCGGTCGACCATGTCGACGTAGGGCGCGATGTCGCCGAACGTCTCGACGTACTTGTCGTCGGTGATCGGTTCGCCGTCGATGCTGATGCGCTCGGTCACCTTCTGCAGGTGCGGGGAGGTGAACCGGCCCGTCCGCAGGCCCATCGCGGTCAGCAGCGAGTCCACCATGCGCGCCACGCTGGTCTTGCCGTTGGTGCCGGCGATGTGGATCACCGGGCAGGCGTGCTGCGGGTCACCCAGCAGGTCCAGCAGCGCGGTGATGCGGTCGAGGCTCGGTGCGATGCGGGTCTCGGGCCAGCGCTCGTTGAGCACCGCCTCGACGGTCGCGAGCGTCAACGGCGGTGAGTCGGGCACGATCTCGGAGGTGTCGTCATCGAGGTCGGGCAGCTCGCGCGGCAGCGCGTCGTTCGGCCCGCCGTCGCCCGGGTGCCCGCCGTCG
>CAZIIX010000179.1:0-2554 GCA_964539345.1 uncultured Actinomycetes bacterium
GCCGATCGCGCACGCCCGCGTCCGAGCAGCGCCGGCAGTGATGGCACGGTCCACCGGTCCGCTGCCCCGTCGAACACACCGCCGGACGGATCGTCATCGCCGGGCAGGCGCACCAGGTCCCACTCGGGGTGCAGGATCTCCCGCACGACGCGCACGATGATCGCGATCAGCAGCACGTCCCGCACGATGGCCGCCCCGACGAACGGTTCGATGGGCAGGTTCTTGCTGGTGTCGGTGTCGAACGAGAGCATCAGGAAGAACCACACGACGACCTCGGAGAACTGCCAGACGAGCACGCGGCGCCATCGGGGCAGCGCCAGCACCACCAGCGGCAGCAACCAGATCGAGTACTGCGGGGACCAGACCTTGTTGGTCAGCAGGAACGCCGCCACGACCAGGAACGCCAGCTGGGCGAACCGCGGTCGGCGCGCCGCCGCGAGGCCGAGCCAGGCGATGGCCGCGCAGGCGACCGCGAACAGTGCGAAGGACAGCCCGTTGAGCAGCGGCGTCGCGTGCCCCTCGGCGTCCGACCACGGATCCCACGGCGTCAGCACGGTGGACAGGAAGTACCACGAGTCCCACTCCGGGCCGCGCACCGAGTTCATCGCGAAGAACTCCCGCCACGCGCGCGGGTAGCCGATCATGATGGGCAGGTTGACCGCGAGCCAGGCGACGATGCCGGCGATCAGCGTGCGCACCCACGGGCCGACGCGGCCGGTGCGCAGGCACAGCACCAGCAGCGGACCGAGCAGCAGGAGCGGGTAGAGCTTCGCCGCGGTGCCCAGCCCGATCAACAGCCCGGCGAGGATCGGTCGCTGGCGCGCCCAGGCGAGCATGCCGGCGGCGGCGAACGCGATCGCGATCAGGTCCCAGTTGGTGAACGCGTGCAGCACCAGCAGCGGCGCCAGGCACATGATGGCCGCGTCCCAGATGCGCCGGCCGGCGATGCGCGCGGTGGAGGCCACCGCCCACAGGTAGAGCAGTCCGAGCAGGATCGCCCCGATGGTGAAGTACACGGCGACGTCGAGGGTGTTCGGCAGCAGTCCGGTGCTCTCCGCGAACGTCAGGTAGCCGTGCGTGAGTGTGGCGGTGCCCCACATGAAATAGCCCGTCAGCACGGGATATTCGAGGTAGTGCACCTTCAGCTCGCCGCCGATCGCGCCCGGCGGCACCGGCTCGAGCGCCCCGTCGACCAGCTGCGAATAGTGACCCTCGGACGTCTCCACCAGGTCCTTGTCGCCGAGCGCGGTGGACTGCCCGGCGTCCTGCACCTCGAACGACCCGCCGGTCTCGGAGACCTCGGACTGCGGGTACACGCGGCCGGTCGAGCCGTCCGAGACGTGTTCGACCCAGACGTAGGCGTAGGGGTTCCGGTCGATGTCGTCGAGTCCGCGCGCCCCGTAGAGCGGCACCACGTCGTTGTAGCAGCCGGAGATCCACGGCCGCTGCCCACCCTGGTCGAGCTCGCCGTTGTCCCCGGTCTGGATGCACGGCGATTTGAACAGCCACCCGCAGATCAGCATGACGATGGCCATGCCGATCGCCACCCGCAGGGGAGTGATGACGTTGTTGCGTCCGACGGAGGCGTGCCTGCCCAGCGGCCCCCCGATCAGCGTCGACGCACGCCGCACCGTCGGGTCGGTCCAACTGGGGATGACGCGGTCGCTGGGCGAGAGCGAGTCGGAGGGGCGGGGCTCGTCCGGGCCGTCCGGTGCGGGGTCGGGCGGAGTGTCCGGGGCGAGGTCGGCCGGGCCGTCCGAGGCGGGGTCGGGCGGAGCGTCCGGGGCAGGGTTGCGCGAGGGGTCGTCGTCGGCCTGCGTCATTACCGCGCGGCCCTCCGCCTGGACGGCGGCCGGACAGTCCCGGCCTTGCCCAGTACGAACGACGCGACGAGGTGGTTCCAGGTGCAGCTGCGGCAGACCTCGACCTGGTAGACGTTGAATTCGCGGAACGTCTCCGCCATCTGTTCGAGCTCCTGCGGGCTCCGCGCCGATCCGGCCATCTGCTTGATCTCGTCGCCGTAGACCCAGTACACGTGGGTCAGCGGCTCCTTGCGGCACAGCGGGCAGGTGTGGTCGGTGGGCACGCCGTGGAACTTCGCGGCGCGAACCAGGTACGGCGACGCATCGCAGACCTCATCCAGGCTGGTCGTGCCGTGCGACACGCTCGCCAGCACCGCGCGCCGCTGCAGCGCGTAGTCGACCAGGCCTCGTTGAGTCCGCACGGGAATCAGCGTACTGGCACGGTCGCCGGGTCGCCGGTGGCGGAGGTTCGCGGCGCCGGCGCGCCGCGCTCAGTACGCCGTCCAGCCGCCCCTGCGGAAGTGTCGGACCCGGGAGGACATCGGGGTGTAGGAGGTCCAGCCGAAGGCCGCCGGCCGAGGCATCGGCGCGGGCGACGCCACCGGCCCGGCGCCGCCGGCCCCGTCCTCGCCCGGCCCGGTCCCGTCCTCGCCCGACCCGGCGCCGTCCTCGCCGGGCCCGACGCCGAGCAGCGTGCGCGTCACGCCCTGGGCGCTGTCCATCAGGTCGTCCAGCGCCCGCGCGAAGTGCGC
>CAZIIX010000179.1:2654-5608 GCA_964539345.1 uncultured Actinomycetes bacterium
GCCACATCGACCCGGCCGGGCCGCGCGGCCAGCGCCGGTTCCAGCAGGTCGGCGCGGTTGGTGGTGAGCAGGAACAGCAGGTCCGCGTCCGGCGCCGCCCCGTCCATCGCGTCCAACAGGTCGAACAGCACCGGGGACCCGCCGGGCCCGAAACTGCGGTCCTCCGCGACCAGGTCGACGTCCTCCAGGACCACGGCCGCCGGCTGCAGGTCCCGCGCGAGTTCGGCGACCGACCCGATGGCGTGCAGCGCACGTCCGGTGAGCACCAGCCGCGTGTACCCGGCGAGCCGGCCCATCAGGTAGCGCGTGGTGTGCGTCTTGCCGGTCCCGGGCGGCCCGTACAGCAGCAGCCCGCGCTTGAGGTGCTGGCCGGCCGCGCGCAGCGCGTCGCGGTGCGCGGAGATGCCCACCGCGTGCCGTTCGATCCGCTCCAACACGGCGTCCGGCAGGATCACGTCGTCGCGTTCGGTCTCCGGCGGTGGGGCGAAATGCAGTGCGATGCCGCCCCTGTCGTTGACGGCGATGTCGAGCAGGTGGCCGCGATAGACGTTCAAGGTATGACGGAGGTCGTCGAGCTCGGCCAGCACGGACTGTGCCGCCTCGACGGCGAGCCCGGCCACCTCGAGGGTGAGGGTGGGCTCGTGCTCGGCCGGTCCGGACACCAGCAGCACGTACTGCCCACGATCGTCCGCGACGAGCAGCGCTGCGCGGAGGATGCAGGCCAGGCTCGACCCGGGGCCGTCGGGCAGATCGATCAGGCCGGGCGCGGACAGCCGCAGCGGCGGCAGGCCGTCGCCGCCGAGCAGCTGTTGCAGGCTGATCGTGCCGAAGTGCGGAGGAATGCTGATGCCGCGGGTCTCGACGGTGCGGCCCGGCCGGGTGGTCCAGTTGTTCAGCGCGGTCTGCAGGTTGACGTGCTCGAAGACGGGAAGCTGTCGCGAGACCACCGACTCGGCGCTGCCGTCCGGGCCGAGGAAGTCCCGGATGACGCGCACCACCTCGTTGCGGGACGAGTCGGCGTGCTGGGTGGCGTGCACCCACTCCATGAAGCCCTGGAATGCGCGGCCGAACCGCTCTGCCTCGTCATCGGAAAATCCGGACATGCCTCACCTCCCGGCGCTCTGACGATAGCGCGCCGCACCACGATCGGCGCTCCGGCGGTGGTGCACCGCACGACGGCAGGTGCTCCGACGATGGTGCACCGCACCACTGCCGGCCGCGTGACCGGGATCTCAGCGCCGCCCCTCCCTCGTTCCGCGCCGACTGATATATCGTGTCGATATAGTGGCGTTGACGCGATGGTTTCGACGCCGCCCGCGGCGGTGGGGAACCGGAACCGGGCAGACAGTCGGACGAGCAGTAGTAGGAGAGACCATGGCAGAACGCGCAGCGCGTTCGCCGAAACGTAGCTCCGGCATGCTCGACCTGGCGCTGCTGGGCCTGCTGGCCGACTCTCCCATGCACGGCTACCAGCTACGCGCGCGGCTCACCGAGGTGCTCGGCACGGTGCGGTCGTACTCGTACGGCTCCCTCTACCCCGCGCTGCAGCGGCTGGAGAAGGCCGGCTTCATCGCGGTGGAGCAGCCGCTGACCGACCCGGACGCCGTTCCGCTCACCCCGAAGCGGCGCCGCGTGACGTACCACATCACGGCCAGCGGCAAGGAACACCTGGTCAAGCGGCTGGAGGACGTCGGTCCGCAGTCGTGGACCGATGACGGGTTCGGCGTGCACCTGGCGCTGTTCCCGCGCACCGCGGTCGAGACCAGGCTCCGCATCCTGGAAGGCCGCCGACGTCGGCTGGAGGAACGCAGGGAGGGGATCCGCGCCTCGATGGCACGCGCCGCGCAGGCCATGGACGAGTACACCCTGCAACTCCAACAGCTCGCCATGGAGGCGTCGGACCGCGAGGTCAAATGGCTCACGGACGTCATCAACCGGGAGGAGCAGCGCTCGCAGCAACCCGACTCCGACTGACGCCGGACGCAGCCGCCGACGCCATCACGAGATGCGGTCGACGTGCGAGACCTTCCGGCCGGACAGCAGGTCCGACAGCACCACCAGTCCATCAGTAAGAACCCAGAAAAAGGCAAGAAAGAGGAGTGCCATGAGCTCACCTACCAACCATTCGTCGCACCCGATCCGGGTCGCTATCGTCGGCGTCGGAAACTGTGCGTCGTCGCTGGTCCAGGGGGTGGAATTCTACAAGAACGCCTCCCCGGACAGCCGGATTCCTGGCCTGATGCATGTGCAGTTCGGCGACTACCACGTCTCCGACCTGAAGTTCGTCGCCGCGTTCGACGTGGACGCCAAGAAGGTCGGGTTCGACCTGTCCGAGGCGATCACCGCCAGCGAGAACAACACCATCAAGATCGCTGATGTCCCGCCGACCGGCGTGACGGTGCAGCGCGGGCACACCCTGGACGGGTTCGGCCGCTACTACAAGGAGACCGTGACGGAGTCCCCGGCGGACCCGGTCGACGTGGTCGCCGCGCTCAAGGAGGCCCAGGTCGACGTGCTGGTGTGCTACCTGCCCGTCGGATCCGACGCCGCCGTCAAGTTCTACGCGCAGTGCGCGATCGACGCCGGCTGCGCCATGGTCAACGCCCTGCCGGTGTTCATCGCCTCCACGCCGGAGTGGGCCGACAAGTTCCGCGCCGCGGGGCTGCCGATCGTCGGCGACGACATCAAGTCGCAGGTCGGCGCCACCATCACGCACCGCGTGATGGCGAAGCTGTTCGAGGACCGCGGCGTCATCCTGGACCGCACGATGCAGCTCAACGTCGGCGGCAACATGGACTTCAAGAACATGCTCGAGCGGGAGCGCCTCGAGTCCAAGAAGGTCTCCAAGACCCAGGCCGTCACCTCCAACCTCGAGGGACCCCTCGCCGGCAAGGTCGAGGACCGCAACGTCCACATCGGCCCCTCCGACTACGTCGCGTGGCTCGACGACCGCA
>CAZIIX010000180.1:0-5577 GCA_964539345.1 uncultured Actinomycetes bacterium
GGCGCCGAGGCAGCACCGGCCCGGGCGCGCCGGATCCCAGCGGCCCGAGCAGCCGCAGCGGCCCGCAGGGGCCGAGCGGCACCGCCGGCGCCGGCGGCCCGCGTCTGACTTCGACCGGCCGCAGCCTGGCCGCGCTGCCCATCGACCCGCGGCTCGCCCGGGTCATCGTGGAGGGAAGCCGGCGCGGCTGTCTGGACGAGATGCTGATCATCGCCGCCGCGCTCGCGATCCGCGACGTCCGCGAATACCCCCTCGAGGAGCGGGACAAGGCCACCGCCGCGCACTCCCGGTTCGCCGATCCCACCTCCGACTTCCTCGCCCTGCTGCGGCTGTGGGCCTACCTCACTGGCGAGGCGAAAGCACGGTCCGGCAACGGGTTCCGCAAGATGTGCAAGGCCGAATACCTGCATTACCTGCGCTTCCGCGAGTGGCAGGACCTGCACGCCCAACTGCGGCAGGCGGCGCGCCGGGCCCTGGCCGACGGCACCGCATCGGAACGGCGCCGCCCGCCCGGTCAGCCGACCCGGGGCGGTCAGTCCGGAACATCGACCCGGGGCGGTCGGTCCGGAACATCCCGGCAACCCGAGCCGAACGACGTCGGCCGGCAGCGGATCCCGCTCGACCCGGGCACTGCACCCAGCGAGCAGATCCACACCGCCCTGGCCTCGGGCTTCCTCTCGCACATCGGATCGCGCATCGAGCGGGACGGCCCAGCGCGCGGCGCCGGGCCGGACCGCCCTCGCCAGTCCGCCCGGCAGCAGCGACGCTCCCGCGAATACCAGGGGACTCGGGGCACCACGTTCGCCATCTGGCCGGGTTCGCCGGTCGGACGCAACGGACCGGCATTCGTGCTGGCCGCCGAACTCGTCGAGACCTCCCGGCTGTGGGGCCGCACCGTCGCCGCCGTCGACCCGGCCTGGATCGAGACGGTCGGCGGAGACCTCCTGCGCCGCAACTACTCCGAGCCGCGGTGGTCGGCCAAGCGGCAGGCCGTGGTCGCCACGGAGAAGGTGATGCTGCTCGGCGTCACGCTGGTGCCCGCCCGGACCGTGCAGTACGACCGCATCGATCCGGTCGTCGCGCGGGAACTGTTCATCCGGCACGGCCTGGTCGAGGGCCAGTGGCGCACCCACCTGCCCTTCCTCACCGCGAACCAGGCGGCGCTCGATGACGTCATCGAATCGGAGCGGCGCACCCGACGCCAGGACATCGCCGTCGACGACGAGACGCTCTTCGCCCTGTATGACGAACGCCTGCCGGCGCACATCACCTCCGGCCGGCACCTCGAATCGTGGTGGCGCAAGGACCCGGACCGCTCCCGCGACGCCCTCACGTTCACCCCGGACATGCTGCTGGCCGCCGATGCCGAGCTGGCCAGCAAGGAGCAGTACCCCGACGCCATCGCCACCGGCGACCTGACCATCAACCTCGGCTACGTCTTCGACCCCGGCGCGTCCAACGACGGCGTGACGGCGACGGTCCCGCTGGCCGCGCTCGCGTCCGTCGACCCGCACGCCGTCCCCGACCAGGTCCCCGGCATGCGCCGCGAACTCAGCCTGGCGCTCATCCGGTCGCTGCCCAAGGCGTTGCGCCGCCGGTTCGTGCCCGCACCCGACTTCGCCGACGCCGCGCTGCGCCGGATCGGCTCCGAGACCGGATCGCTCCCCGACCAGCTCGCGCGCGAACTCGCCGCGCTCTCCGGCGACCGCATCACACCGGCCGACTTCGACTACGCCAAGGTCCCCGACCACCTGCGTATGACGTACACGGTCGTCGATGACGACGGGAAGGCGGTGGCCGCCGGCAAGGACCTGGCAGCCATCCAACGACGGCTGCAACCGGACACCCGGCAGGCCGTCGCGAAGATCGCTCCGGGTGTCGAACGATCCGGTATGACGCAGTTCCCCGCCGCCGGATTCCCGCGTACCACCGAGGGTTCCGCCGCCGGACACCACGTCACCGGCTATCCGGCGCTGGTCGACGAGGGCGGCACCGTCGGCATCACGGTGTTCACCGACCCCGCCGATCAGATGCGCGCGATGCGCCGCGGCACCCGGCGCCTCGTCGCGCTGGAATCCCGGCGGGAGATCGCCGCGATCGCCGGGCGACTGCGGCAGCTGGCGGCGCCGCGCGGGCCGTCCGCGCCCGGTCAGCCGCCGTCGCTGCGCCGGGAGGACTTCCTGATCCTCGCCACCGCGCCGCACGGCGGCATGGCCGCGCTGCTCGACGACGTGGCCGACGCGGCGATCGACGCCCTGCTGGACTGGGCCGGCGGGCCGGCGTGGGACGCCGCCTCGTTCGAGCGGACACGCGCGAGGATCGTCGGGCAGCTGGAGCGGGCCTGCACGGACCTGCTGCGGGCCGTGGCCGAGGTGCTGCGAGCGGGAGCCGCGGCGGACACCGCGCTGGCCGCGGCGGCCGGCAAACCGGGCCTCGCGGGTGATGTGCGCGCGCTGCGGAGCGAGCGCGAGACGTGGCTGCGGCCGGGCTTCGTCACCGAGGTGACGGCCGCGCACGTCCCGGACATCGCCCGGTACCTCCGGGCGCTGACGCTGCGTGCCGAACGCCTCGGTGAACACCCCGACCGCGACCGCGAGCGCGCCGACGAGATCGCCGCGCTGGAGGCGGAGGTGGCCGACCGGCTGGGGCGGCTGCGCCCGGAGCGTCGGACCGATCCGGATGTGCGGGCGTTGCGTCGCCTGGTGGCCGAGTACCGGATCGCGCTGTTCGCCCAACCGATGAGGACGGCGGTTCCGGTGTCCGCCAAACGGATCCGCGCAGCGATCGACGCGCTCCCGGAGTGACCGACGCGGCTACCGCTTGGCCACCGCCGGGCGCAGTCGCCACGCGCCGACTCCCAGAAACACCGCGGCGAGCGCGACGAGGATCCCGGCGACCATCCACCGCAGCGGCCACAGCAGCGAGCCGGGCAACACATCGGAATACTGGGCGGCGATGCCCATGTCGGCCAGGCAGGTTCGCATCGCCTCATTGCTGGCATTGCGGTACTCCGCCGAGTTGTAGGGGCTGTCGTCGACCGGGGCGGCGCTCACGACCCCGGACCCGGCCGGGGGTTCGGCGGCGGCATCGTCCGAGCCGCCCGACCCGTCGGCGTCGGCGCCTCCGGAGCCCTCGGACTCGTCGGCCCCGCCGCTCCGGTCCGGTGTCCAGTTCGCGATCGCCTCCTCCCCGGCCTGGCTGGAGGCGTTGTAGCACGGCGTGAGTGCCCCCGGACCCACCTCCACGACCGCCCCGTCGGCGTCGAGATAGCCCGAGCCGACGTAGGTCTTGTTCCGGTCGATCCGGACGTCACTATCGGTCGGTACCGGCGTGCCGTTGATCTCGGCGTCGATGTCGGCCTGCGTCACGGTCGGGTACTGCTCGGCGATCGGCACGGACGTCCGGTCGGCGGGCAGCAGGTACGGCTGGGCCAGGGCGATGCCGACCGCCAGCGCGCCGCCGATGACCAATCCCGCCACCAGGGTGGCGATCACGTTCCGGGTGATCATGCCGATCGCGATCGTCGCGCCGAACACCATCAGGCCCATCGCCGCCGGCACGAGCCCGCGGACGAAGAAGTTCCGCTGGTCGAGCGCCCCGTAGGAGCTGATCCCCACGGCCCCGTCCAGCCACGAGGTCGTGGCGCCGAGCACCAGCAGGCCGGCGACGAGCGGCAGCGCGGCGACCGTGGTCTTGGCGGCGAACCAGCGCAGCCGGCCCACCGACTGGGTGAGCGCGACGACGTGCGTGCCGCGGCCGAACTCGCGGGTGAAGATCGGTGCGGCGGCGAAGACGCCGAGCACGATGGGCGCGGCGAGCAGCGCGGTGTGCGCGAGCCCGGAGAAGTCGGCGAAACCGTAGTTCCACCAGACGTCCACGCCTTGCGGGTCGCGGCAGCCTTCGCCGTAGGGGTCATCGGGGAAGCGCTCGCAGCCGAAGGCCGCGAACGTGGACACGATGCGGGACCGCAGGATCGCCAGCGCCGCGCACGCCGCGGCCACCATCGCGAGCAGCACGGCGATCTGCATCCGCTGCTGCCGCCACGCCACCCACCACATTCCGATCGGAGCGCCCCCGCGGAGCCCGGGCCCGTCCGGTCTCGCCGGGGCCGAGGGAGCCGGTGCCCGGTGCCGTGCCTGCGTCATCACTGCCTCATCTCGCCGATCGCCCGGGGCGCTGGTGTCCCCGGCGCCGCTGCCCGCTGCGGTACCGCCGGCGCTGCCGCCGGACCGCGCGCTGCTGTCGCTGGTCCTATGGCTCATCGCCGCGCCGCCCCGGACCGCAGGTGCGCCAGAACGACGTCATCGAGGGTGGCGTCTGTCGATTCCCAGCCGTCCGGGAGGCGGCCCACCGGCCGATCGACCAGCAGCGTGGTCTGCCGGGCGGTGTGCTGCTCCTCGACGATGCACCCCTCCGGGAGGAAGTCCAGGTCGCCGCTCGAGGTACCCGGGCCGACGAGAAGGCGGTGGGCGGCGAGGATCTCGTCGATCGACCCGGCGAGCGTGATGTGCCCGCCGATACCGTTCCCGGCGTTCATCACCAGGATGTCCTCGCACAGGTCCACGACCTCGCCCAGGATGTGCGAGGACATCAGCACCGTCATTCCCGTGTCGGCGACCTCCGACATCAGCGCCTGCTGCACCTCCAGCCTGGCCAGCGGGTCGAGATCGGCCAGCGGCTCGTCCAGCAGCAGCAGCGAGGGCCGGCGCGCCAGCACCAACGCGAGCGCCAGCCGGGTGCGTTGGCCACCGGAGAGCGTCGCGACCTTCTGCGTGCGGTCCAGGCCGGCGGCGTCGATCAGCTCATCGGCGTGCCGCTGATCCCACCGGGCGTTCAAATGCCGTGCGATGGCGACCATGTCACGCACCTTGTACTGCCGGTAGAGCGGCTTGTCCTGCGCCAGGTACCCCAGGTCGGGGTGCGAGGGCGACGGGGCGACCGGCGTGCCGTCGATCTCGATGCGGCCCTCGGTCGGCTGGTGCAGGCCGGCCGTCGCCGACATCAGCGTGGATTTTCCCGCCCCGTTCGGACCGATGAGGGCGGTCACCGCATGCGGGCGCAGGTCGAACGTACAGCCGCGCAGCACCCACTTGGATCCGTAGCGCTGCCCGACGCGGTCCACCCGCAGTGGAGGGGCGTCGATCAGGGTCGTCGTCATACCTACTCCTCGAATATCTGGTCGAGATGCGACTTGACAAGGGCTTCGACCGAGGGCCGATCGAGTCCGGAATGCTTGGCGTCGATCAGCCACGCGCGCAGCGGCGCCACCAACGGAGAGTCGGCCGCGTCCACGACCTTGTCCGGCACGGCTATGACGAAAGTTCCTGCGCCAGCGCGCGTTTCGACGATGCCCTCGGCATCGAGCTGCCGGTAGGCCTTCAGCACCGTGTTCGGGTTGATACCGGTGTGCGCGACCACCTCGCGCGCCGTGGGCAGTTGGTCGTCGACGCGGAGCCGGCCGAGCAGCACCGCGTCGCGCACCTGGTGGACGATCTGCGCGTAGGCGGCTGTGCCGCTGCGGCGCTCGATCCGGAACACGATCACGCAAAGAACTATAACAGTAGTTAATTGATGGAT
>CAZIIX010000181.1:0-5575 GCA_964539345.1 uncultured Actinomycetes bacterium
CTGTTCGGCATCGTGCTCATCGTCAACTCCGGCATCGGCATCGTGCAGGAGTACCTGGCCAAGCGGAAGCTCGACCGGCTCGCGCTGTTGCACGCCCCCACCGCCACCGTGGTCCGGGACGGCACGGTCCGGTCGGTGCCCACCGCCGACGTGGTGCTCGACGACCTGATCGAGGTTCGCACCGGCGATCAGATCCCGGCGGACGGCACGCTGGAATCGGTGGCCGGCCTGGAGGTCGACGAGTCGAACCTGACCGGCGAATCCGATGCGGTGCCCAAGAACGTGCATGACGAGGTCCGCTCCGGCACCACAGTCGTGGCCGGCACCGGCCGGTTCTTCGCCGCCGCCGTCGGCCCCGACTCCTACGCCAACCGCATCACTGCCGAGGCGCGCGAGTTCACCCGCACGCATTCGGAGATCCAGTACTCGATCAACCGGCTGCTCAAGTACATCACCTGGGTCATCGTGCTGGCGCTGCCGCTGCAGCTGTTCTCCCAGTCGCGCGCCATCGGCCAGCAGGGCTGGCAGCAGGTGGTCATCCGGTCCACCGGCGGGCTCGTCGGGCTCGTGCCCGAGGGGCTGGTGCTGCTGACCTCGATCGCGTTCCTGCTCGCCGCCGTGCAGCTCACGCGGCAACAGGTGCTCGTCCAGGAGCTGCCCGCCGTCGAGGGCCTGGCCCGCGTCGACGTGGTCTGCCTGGACAAGACCGGCACGCTCACCGTCGGCGACATTGCCTTCGATGACGTCGATGTCGTCGACGACACCGATCCCGAACTGGTGCGGGCCGCCCTCGGGGCGTTGGCGGACGACCCGAACGCCAACGGCACGCTGCAGGCGATCGCCGCCGCGATCCCCCCGCCGTCCGACTGGCAACGCACCGGCACGATCGCGTTCAACTCGGCGCGCAAGTGGTCCGCGGCCAGTTTCGCCGAGCGCGGCAGCTGGGTGCTCGGGGCGCCGGACGTGGTGCTGGACGAGGACGATCCGCTGCGGCAGCGGGTCACGGAACTGGCGCACACCGGCCGCCGGGTGCTGCTGCTGGCGCGGACCGAGACGGCGCTGTCCGGCCAGGACCTGCCCGGCGGACTGCGACCCGTCGCCCTGGTCACGCTCAGCGAACAGGTGCGCGGCGACGCCGCCGAGACGCTGGACTACTTCCGCGACCAGGGCGTGCACATCAAGGTCATCTCGGGTGACAATCCGACCACGGTCGCGGCCATCGCCCGCCGCGTCGGGCTGGTCGTCGACGAGCCGGTGGACGCGCGCACCATCGGCACCGACCCCGAGGAGCTGCGCGAGATCGCCGAGCGCTCGGCGGTCTTCGGCCGCGTCTCCCCGGAGCAGAAGCGCGCGCTGGTGCGGGCGCTGCAGGCGGAGGGACACGTCGTCGCCATGACCGGCGACGGGGTCAACGACGCGCTCGCGCTCAAGGACGCCGATATCGGAGTGGCCATGGGCAACGGTGCCCAGGCGACCAAGGCGGTGGCGCAACTGGTGCTGCTGGACGGTCGGTTCGCGCATCTGCCATCGGTACTCGCCGAGGGCCGGCGCGTCATCGGAAATGTCGAGCGGGTGGCCAACCTGTTCTTGGCGAAGAACGTGATGAGCCTGGTCGCGATCATCTCCGCGGCGGTGTTCGCGGTCGCGTTCCCGTTCCTGCCGCGGCACCTGACGCTGGTCTCCTCGGTGACCATCGGCATCCCGGCGTTCTTCCTGGCGCTCGGCCCGAACAAGCGCCGGTACCTGCCCGGATTCCTCGGCCGGGTGCTGCGCTTTGCGGTTCCCGCCGGCGCCATCGCCGGCATCACCGTCATCGTGTCGTACCTGTGGGCCAACGCCAGCTACGGGCTACCGATCAGCGAGCGCGGCGAGGTGTGCGCGGTGCCGATCGGTGGCGGCGCGGTCGACCCCGCCTGCTCCCGCCCGTCCACCGCGGCGACGATCGCGCTGCTCGTCGTGGCGTTCTGGATCCTGGTGGTGCTGGCCCGCCCGTTCCGGCTGTGGAAGGCCGCGTTGATCGTGGCCATGGTGGCGATCGCGTTCGGTGCGTTCGCCGTGCCGCTGGCGCGACGCTTCTTCGACTTCTCGCTGACCGGCGACATGCTCTGGCAGGCGCTGATGGTCGGCGCCGTGGGCGCGGTCTTCGTCGAGATCGTCTACCGCATCGCGCATTCCGCCCGGCGCACCGCCGCCGACCATGCCGTCGGGGCCGCTACTCCGGGGCGGTGACGGGCCCCTCCCCGGGTGCGGCGGCATGGTTCTCGCCGGGCGCGGCGGCACGGTCCTCGCCCGGCGCGGCGACAGACCCCTCGCTCGGCGCGGGGACTGGCCCCTCGCCCTGCCCCGCCGTCTCCATCGGTGGGGCCACCGTCCGCCCCTCGAACGGGGTGGAGAGCACCACGGTGGTGCGGGTCGAGACGTTGACGCGGCTGCGCAGCACCGCGAGCAGCTCCTCCAGCGCCGCCGGGGAGGCGACGCGGACCTTGATGATGTACGACTCCACACCGGCGACCGAGTAGCAATCCTCCACCTCGGGCAGCGCGGAGAGCCGCTGCGCGTAGTCGTCCGGTGCGGCCGGATCGACCGGGGTGAGTGAGATCAGCGCGGTCAGCGGCAGTCCCACCTGTTCGCCGTCCAGGTGCGCCGAGTAGCCGCGGATGACGCCCCGCTGCTCCAGCCGCCGCACCCGCTGGTGCACCGCCGAGACGCTCAGCCCCACCCGATCGGCCAGTTCGGTGTAGCTGCACCGACCGTCGGCGGCGAGTTCGGCGGCGATGCGCGCATCCAAGGGTTCCAGCATCGGTCGGAATCGCTTCTTGCTCACTGACCGTCGCCGACAACCAGTAGCGCGGTGGGGGCGTTGTTGCACAGCAACGGCCCGGACTCGGTCGCGATGACGATGTCCTCGATGCGGACGCCGAACCGGCCCGGCAGGTAGATGCCCGGCTCCACCGAGAACGCCATGCCGGGCTCGAGCCGCTGGGTGTTGCCGGCCACCAGGTACGGGTGCTCGTGCACCTCCAGGCCGATCCCGTGCCCGGTGCGGGTGATGAAGTAGTCGCCGTAGCCCGCCTCCGCGACGACCCGGCGGGACGCGGCATCGACCGACTCGGCCGTGGCGCCGACGACCGCGGCCGCCACCCCGGCCGCCTGGGCGGCGCGCACCACCTCGTAGACCGCCCGGATGTCCGGGTCGGCCTCCTCGCCGGCCATCAGGTAGGTCCGGGTGCAGTCCGAGTTGTACCCGGAGGGGGCCGGGCCGCCGATATCGATGACGACGGTCTCCCCCGGATTGATGACCCGATCCGAGGCCTCGTGGTGCGGGCTGGCGCCGTTCGGCCCGGAGGCGACGATGACGAAGTCCGGGCGCTCGTGCCCCTCCTCGACGATCGCCGCGGCGATGTCGGCGGCGACGTCGGACTCGGTGCGCCCCGGCCGCAGCCACTCGGCGACCCGCGCGTGCACCCGGTCGATGGCCGCCCCCACCTCGCGCAGCGCCGAGACCTCCGCCTCGTCCTTGCGCATGCGCAGTTCGGCGATCATCTCCCCGGCCAGCGTGAGCTCCGAGCCGGGAACGGCGGCCTGCAGGTTCAGCGCGTGCACGGCCGGCATGTGGTAGTCGACGCTGAGCACCCGCGCGGTCGGCGGCAGCAACTCCACCAGCGCCGCGTACGGATCCTCGCCGTCGGTCCAGGTCGCGATGTCGATGCCGAGCCGCTCCGCGGCGGTGCCCGACCAACCCGGCCGCTCCAGGGTGGGCACCAGGAGCCGCGGAGCCCCGTCCCCGGGCACCACCAGGCAGCTGAGCCGCTCGTGCGAGGCGACGGAATGCCCTATCAGGTAGCGCATGTCGGGCCCGGGGGTGACCAGGATCGCGTCGGCACCGGCGATGGCCGCCTGCGCAGCCAGACCGCTCAGTCGGTCGTTGAGGGTTGCGGACGTCGGGAATGCGGAGTTGGTCGACACGCAGCCCAGCGTATCGCCTGTGTCGTCGATCGGTCTCGTCCACGGCGCGCGGCGCCGGTAACGTGGGCACGCATGCTGCAGCTCTACGATCTCGCCGGGATCTACTACCGCGCCTACTACGCCCTGCCGTCGTCGATCACCGCGCCGTCCGGGGCGCCGGTCAATGCGATCCGCGGTTCGCTGGACATGCTCGCCCGCCTGATCGCCGAGGCGCGGCCGGCCCGTGCGGTCGCCTGCCTGGACGTGGACTGGCGGCCGGGCTGGCGCGTGGCGCTCGTCCCGTCGTACAAGACGCATCGAGTGGCCATGACGGAGCCCGCCGACTCCCCACCGGCAGCGACCGCGCAGGCCGGCGTCATCGAGGAGGCGCCGGATGACCTGGCCCCGCAGATCCGGGTGCTGCTGGACGTGTTGCGCGCCCTGGGCCTGGCACTGGCCGGCGCGGACGAGTGCGAGGCCGACGACGTGATCGCGACCCTGTGCTCCGCCGAGACCACCGATCCGGTGGAGGTGGTCTCCGGCGACCGGGACTTGTTCCAGCTGGTCCGGAGCGCACCGACGCCGGTGTCGGTGCGCTACATCGGCGCCGGGATGAACAAGGCGGAGACGGTCGATGCCGCTGGACTGCGCGACCGGTACGGCGTCGACGGGCCCGGATATGCCGCGGCCGCGACGCTGCGCGGGGACCCGTCGGACGGGCTGCCCGGTGTGCCGGGCATCGGCCAGAAGACCGCCACCAGGCTGGTCACCGACTTCGGAACGATCGCGGGCATCGTCGCGGCGGCCGAGGCCGGTGCACCGGGTCTGTCACCCGCACTGCGTCGCAGGATCGACGAATCACGCGCCTACCTCACCTCGGCGGAGCAGGTCGTGCTGACGAGGCAGGACGCCGACGTCCGCATCGAGGCGCCCCGAGCGGCAGCAGAGGCCGACCGGCTACCGGAAGTGCCCGCCGACCCTGCGGCGCTGGACGCCCTCGCCGCCGAGTATGGGCTGCGCAGCCCGATCGACCGGCTGAGCGGCGCGATCCGCGCGGCGCACGGCAACGCGAACGCCAGCTAGCCGGCACCGGGCGGCGGCGCGGCCGGTGCCGGCCGCGCCCCGGTAGACCGTGGGCTCAGCCGACGCCCTTCGGGTAGCCGACCTCGTAGGTGCCGTCGGAATCCGTCACCGTGATGGATACCGTCGTGCTCTTGCCGTCGACGGTCACGTCGCAGGTGAACGTCTCGTCCACCGTGACCGGGTGCGCCTTCCCGTCCGACGAGGAGCAGTCGACGCCGCTGACCGAATCAGCGGCGAAGCCATACCCCGGCGGCGAGGCGCTCGCCGGGTTCGTCAGGATCTCCGTGACGCCCTTCTCCATGGCGGTCTGGTCGAACACCTTGCTGTTGAGCACACCCGGCACCCAGAACAGCACGACCGCGGCGGCGCCCAGGACCACCAGCGCGACGACGATGCCGATGATCGCGCCCTTGTGCGACTTCTTCCCCGGCTCACCATCGGTCGCGCCGTCGCCCGGCGCCGTCCCGGGTGCGGCGCCGTACGCCGGTGCCGCATAGGCCGGCTGCCCGTAGGGCTGCTGCCCGGCGGGGGCGCCGTAGGGCTGCTG
>CAZIIX010000182.1:0-5539 GCA_964539345.1 uncultured Actinomycetes bacterium
CAGCTCGAGTCGTTCACCGCGCTGGACCTGCCCGGCATCCGCCCGGGTCCCTACGACGGCGACACCCCGTTGCCGGATCGGGACTGGGCCCGCGACCATGCTCGGCTGATCCTGACGAACCCGGACATGGTGCACGTCGGGATGCTGCCGTACCACCCCCGCTGGTCGCGCCTGCTGCGCCGGCTGCGCTACATCATCGTCGACGAATGCCATTACTACCGGGGCGTTTTCGGGTCGCACGTGGCGCTCACGCTGCGCCGCCTGCGACGCATGGCGGCCTACTACGGGGCGGAGCCGACGTTCGTCTGCGCCTCGGCCACGGTCGCCGACCCGGCGCGGTCGGCCGGGCGGCTGATCGGCATGGACGTGCGCGCCGTCACCGACGATGCGGCGCCGCATCCGGGGGCGGAGTTCGTGCTGTGGGAGCCGCCGCTGGTCCCGGAGGAATCCGGCGGGCAGGCGCCGGGCCCCGGGCCGGGCGAGCCGGCCGGGTCGGACGTGACAGCCGGTCATGACGCGGGCGAGGACGAGCATGACGCGGGCGCCGGGCCGGGCGAGCCGGCCGAGTATGACGAGGTCACCGGGGCGCCCGCCCCGCCGCAGCGCCGGTCGGCGTCCGCGGAGGCCGCTCGCATGATGGCGGCCTTCGTCGCCACCGGCACCCGCACCCTCACGTTCATCCGCTCCCGCGCCGGCGCCGAGCAGGCCGCGATCACCGCACGTCGCATCCTCACCCGCACCGCGCCGGGGCTGGCCGGCACGGTCGCCAGCTACCGCGGCGGATACCTGCCCGAGGACCGGCGCGCCCTGGAGAGTGCCTTCGACTCCGGCGATCTCGTCGGTGTCGCCTCCACCAACGCGCTGGAGCTGGGCGTGGACATCGCCGGCATCGACGCCGCCGTGCTCGCCGGATACCCGGGCACCATCGCCTCGATGTGGCAGCAGGCGGGGCGGGCCGGTCGCGGGGATCGGCCCGCCGTCGCCGTGTTCATCGCCCGCGACGACCCCCTCGACTCCTACCTCGTGCACCACCCCGACGCGGTGTTCGGCACGCCCGTCGAGGCTGCCGTCACCAACCCGTCCAACCCCTACGTGCTCGCACCGCACCTGGCGTGCGCCGCCGCCGAGAACCGGCTCACCGACGACGATCTCGACCTATTCGGCGGCGAGGCGGCACGGGCCGCGCTGGAGCGGCTGCTCGCCGACAAGGTGCTGCGTCGCCGCCCCACCGGCTACTACTTCGCCGGGCGCCACCATCCTGCGGACACGATCGGCCTGCGCGCCTCCGGGCGGCAGGTCGCCGTCGTGGAGGCGGACACCGGCCTGCTGCTGGGTACCGAGGACGCCGCCCGCGCCTGCGCCTCGCTGCACCCGCAGGCGGTGTATCTGCACCGCGGCAGGAGCTACGTCGTCGACGACCTCGACCTGGACGGCGGGGCGGCGTTCGTCCGCGCGGACGATCCCGCGTGGACCACCGTCGCCCGCAGCGTCACCAGCGTCACGATCGAGGGGACGGACGAGACCACCGAGCTCGCCGGCGGGATCCGCCTATCGACCGGAACCGTCTGCGCCACCGAACAAGTCGTCGGGTACCTGCGCCGCCGCCCGGACGGGATGCTCATCGACGTGGTCGGCCTGACCATGCCGGAACACTCGCTGACCACGCACGGCGTGTGGTACACGGTCCCGCGCGAGCAGCTGCTGGACGCGGGCATCGCCGAGGGCGCGATCGGCGGCGCACTGCACGCCGCCGAACATGCCGCGATCGGCCTGTTGCCGTTGTTCGCCGAGTGCGATCGGTGGGACATCGGCGGGCTGTCCACCGCGCTGCACCCGGACACCGGCGAACCCACCGTCATCGTCTATGACGGTTACCCGGGCGGGGCCGGCTTCGCCGAGCACGGGTTCGCGATCGCCGAGCAATGGCTGTCCGCCGTGCACGACACGATCGCCGCATGCCCGTGCGCCGCCGGCTGCCCATCCTGCGTGCAATCGCCCAAGTGCGGCAACGGGAATCACCCGCTGGCCAAGGGCGCCGCGCTGATCGTGCTGCGGCTCGTCATCGCCGCGCTGCGACGGTAGGTTCGGACACGGGAGGGGTCATGCTGAGGTTCGGATACAAGGCGTCCGCGGAGCAGTTCGGTCCGCAGGAGCTGTTGCGCTACGGGATCCTCGCCGAGCAGGCGGGTTTCGATTCGGTGTTCGTCTCCGACCACCTGCAGCCGTGGCGTCATGACGGAGGCCATGCGCCGTTCGCGCTGAGCTGGCTCGGGGCGTTGGGAGCCTCCACTGAGCGGGTGGTGATGGGCACCAGCGTGCTCACCCCCACGATGCGCTACCACCCGGCCGTCGTCGCCCAGGCGTTCGCCACGCTGGGATGCCTGTTCCCGGACCGCGTCATCCTCGGCATGGGAACCGGGGAGTCGATGAACGAGGTGCCGCTGGGCATCGCCTGGCCCGACGGCAAGGAGCGCTTCGCGCGCTTCCGCGAGGCCGTGCGGCTGATCAAGCGGCTGTGGTCCGAGGAGCGCGTGACGTTCGAGGGCGACTACTACCGCACCGACAAGGCCACCATCTACGACCGGCCGGCCCGCCCGGTGCCGCTGTATCTGGCCGGATCGGGGCCCGCCGCCACCCGCTTCGCCGGACGCGCCGGCGACGGCTACATCACCACCTCCGGCAAGGGCCCGGAGCTGTACACCGACACGCTGCTGCCCGCGGTCGCCGAGGGCGCGGCCAAGGCCGAGCGGACCGTGACCGACCTGGACCTGATGATCGAGGTGAAGGTCTCGTTCGACCACGATCGGGACACCGCCATGAATGCCACGCACTACTGGGGCGCGCTGGCACTGTCGCCCGGGCAGAAGTCCGGGGTGGAGGATCCCATCGAGATGCAACGGCTGGCCGACGCGCTGCCGGTGGAGCGCACCGCGTCCCGGTTCATCGTCTCGACCGACCCGGACGAGCATGTCGAGGCGATCGGGCAGTACCTGGACTGGGGTTTCACCCACCTGGTGTTCCACGCGCCCGGGCCGGACCAGGCCCGCTTCCTCGAGCTCTACGGGGCGGAGATCCTGCCGCGGCTGCGCGAACGCGGGGCGAAGCGGGCCGGCTGAGTGCCTGAGCCTGGCCGTGGTGGGTGTCCCAGCGCGTCACGGAGACCGCGCTGGGACACCCACCACGCGGAATGGGACCGGTCAGGCGTGTTCGCAGACCCAGCCCTCGGGCATGGTGCCGGAGGCCATGAACGCGCGCAGTTCCTCGGTGGCCGGCGCATTGAGCACCTCGTCGGCCTTGGCGTAGATGGTGGCCTCCTCCTTGAGATTGTGCGCGGCGATCAGCGTCACGAACTTCTCGCACAGCCCCGGCACGGCCGGATCGGTGCCGCCCTCCCGCACCAGCGGTTCGAGCTCGTCCATGATGGTCCACATCTGGCCGTGCTCGCGCAGCATCACCAGGATCGCGGCGAACAGTCCACCGGCGCGCAGCGGCGGGAAGAGCATCGTCTCCTCGAGGTAGATATGACGGCGGTGTGCGGCCAGTGCCGCCAGCATGGTGTCCACCGGGGGCGTGCCCCCGGCCAGGCCGGTGGTGAACGCCTCGATCCCGGCGTCGATGTCCTCGTGTTCCTTCTCGAGCGCGGTTGCCAGGGACTGCGTCATCGACTCCTCCTCGAAGCATAAATACGGACCATCCGTAAAAACTCTAGCGCGGCGTCGCTATGAGCCGCCTCACGGTTTAACACGGACTCGGTGTGTAAAATAAGTGCGATCACGATTTCCGGCTGGAAGGACCCGACATGGACCCTGTTCTCGACGTTCGCCAGGAGCCGCACGCGCGTCGGCACGAATTGATCTTCAGCAAGTATCACGAGCTGGGCGCCGGCCAGGGATTCGAGCTGGTCAACGACCACGATCCGAAGCCGCTGTACTACCAGTTCGACGCCCAGTTCGGCGATGCCTTCAGCTGGGACTACCTCGAGCAGGGGCCGCAGGTCTGGCGGGTCCGCGTGGGCAAGCCCGCCCAGTAACCGGGCAAGTCCGCGCAGTATCCCGCCGCCGGGAAGCGCTCGTGACCCCTTCCCGCCATCTCCCACGGCCAGTCCCGACCGTCCGCGCCATCCACTCCCACCGTCCCCGCCATCCCGTCCCGACCATCCCCGAGAAGAAGGTCACCGTGCCCGAACCAGCCCCCTCCCCCACTCCGGACGTCTCCGGCATCCGGTCCGCCGACGGCGAACCGGTGGTCGACACGCGGATCGACACCTCCACCAGCTGCGCCGCCCTGGCCAACGACGCGGCGGATTCGCTCACGCCCGGCGGCAGTTTCCTGCTCGTCGCCGACCACGACCCGATCGGCATCGGCCTGATGTTCCGGGCCGAACGCCCCGGCCAGACCACCTGGGACGTGCTCGAGGCCGGCCCGGAGCGCTGGCAGGTGCGGATCGGCCGGGCCGCGGCTGCGGCTGCGGGCTGAGACCGGTACCACCCGCTCGCACCTACCCGACGGCGTGCGGCGCCAGTAGGTTGGTGACAGCAGAGGCGGTGACGCGGAATCCCGGGTCACCGCCGTCGCTGTGTGTTCGCGGTGGGTGTCGGCCACGGCACGGTGGGCCCTCCGCCACACCGACCTAGAAGGAAGTAGTGGTGCATCCCGCGTCGGACCGATCAAGCGCCGCTGGCAAGCGGCGTCCTCCTGGGATCTTCGCGCTCCCGTTCGGAATCCTGATCCTGCTCGCCGGCCTGTGGGGCGGGCTCGCCCGCCTGGGGTACGTGCTGCCCGCCGCGGACACCTCGATCGCCGAGCACGGCGTGTTGATGAGCCTGGGATTCCTCGGCACGCTGATCTCCACCGAACGCGCGGTGGCGCTCGCCCGTTGGTGGGCCTGGGGTGTCCCCGCGCTGTCCGCGCTCGGCTCGCTGTGGCTGGTGGCCGGCGGGGATCGCGCGGTGGGCTACGCCCTGCTGCTGGTGGCCGGCGTGCTGCTGGTCGTGGTCTATGCGCGCCTCGATCGGATCCAGCGCTCGACGCACAACACGCTGATGGGGCTGGCGGCGGTCGGGTGGGCCGTCGCCGCGGGTCTGGCCCTGGCCGGGAGGCCGATCTCCAGCACTGTGCCGTGGCTGGCGATCTTCCTCGTCGTGACGATCACGGCCGAGCGTCTCGAGCTCTCGCGCATGCTCAAGCGGTCCACTCCGGTGCGCGTCTCGCTGGTCGTGGCCATTCTGGCGATGGTCGCCGGCGCCACGGTCTCGATCTGGCAGCCCGATCCCGGAATCCGTGTCGCCGGTGTCGCCATGGCGGCCATGGCGGTGTGGCTGGGCATCTGGGACCTGGCCCGTCGCACCATCCTGGCGCGGGGCGTCACCCGCTTCATGGCCGCCGGGCTGCTCGCCGGCTACGTCTGGCTCGCCAGCGGCGGCGTGCTCTGGGCGGTCGCCGGCTCGGCGTTGGACAGCGCAGTCTACGACGCGCAGCTGCACATGATCTTCCTCGGCTTCGTCATGTCGATGGTGTTCGCGCACGCGCCGGTCATCGC
>CAZIIX010000183.1:0-5523 GCA_964539345.1 uncultured Actinomycetes bacterium
CCGATGTCCTCGGCCATGGTGATCTGCACGTGGTCGACGTAGTTGGCGTTCCAGATCGGTTCGAAGAGCTGGTTGGCGAAGCGCAGCGCCAGCAGATTCTGCACCGTCTCCTTGCCCAGGTAGTGGTCGATGCGGAACACGCGGTCCTCGGGGAACACGCTGCCGACCAGGTCGTTGAGCCGGCGTGCGCTGGCCAGGTCGTGCCCGAACGGCTTCTCGATCACCACCCGGCGCCACTGGTCGTCGTTGGAGGAGGTGGCGATCCCCGCCCGGGAGAGCTGCTGGAGCACCACCGGGAACGCCTTCGGCGGGATGGAGAAGTAGAACGCGTGATTGCCCCCGGTGCCGCGGCTGGCATCGAGTTCGTCGAGCGTGGCGGACAGTTCGTCGAAGGCCTCGTCATCGTCGAAACTGCCCTGTACGAACCGGAACCCCTCCGCCAAGTGCTGCCACACCTCCTCCCGGAAGGGGGTGCGCGCGTACTGCCGCACCGCGTCGTGCACGACCTCGGCAAAGTCCTGCCGGCCCCATTCCCGCCGGGCGAAGCCGACCAGGCCGAAACCGGGCGGGAGCAGTCCGCGGTTGGCCAGGTCGTAGATGGCCGGCATCAGCTTCTTGCGGGACAGGTCACCGGTGACGCCGAAGATGACGATGCTGGAGGGTCCCGCGATGCGCGGCAGCCGCTTGTCCCGCGGGTCGCGCAGCGGATTGTCCGTGCCCGGGTCCGCGTGCCGGGCGGTGGCCATGTGCCGGACCGCGCCGCGGGCCTGCCGCTGTGTCGGAGATGCCATGGAGTCAGTGCCTGTCGTCGTGGTGTGCGCCGCGGCCCGGCCGGGCCGGCGGGCGCGCTAGCGGGGGTCGAGCCGTTCGGCCGCGGCGGCGAGGGTGTCCAACCCGGCGGCCCGGTCGCGCAGTGTGAGGGTGACCACGGGCCTGCCGTGCTCGGTCAGCACCGCGCCGTCGCCGCGCGCCTGCGCCCGTTGCAGATCGCCCAGGCTGTACGGGCGCCCCGGTACTGCGAGGTCGTCGGTGACGGCACCGAGGATCTGCAGGAAGACGCCGTTCTGGTGCCCGCCCTTGTGGTACTGCCCGGTCGAGTGCAGGAACCGCGGGCCCCAGCCGAACGTGGTCTGCAGACCGGAGCCGCGGGCCAGCAGCGGACGGAGCCGGGCGGCGTCGTCGGTCAGCCGGTCGAGGTAGGCCTGCACCGCGAGATAGCCGTGCGCGGGCGCCTGGTCGATCAGCGCCCGCAGCACATCGGTGAGCGAGGAGGCGCCGGCGACGATGCTGTCCGGGGCCTCGACGGTGATGCCGTCGAACGAGGGGGCGTCCTGCCCCGCCGGATCCGGCCCGTCGTCGGCCGGCGCGTCGAGCAGGTTCCGCGCCGCGGCCTTGGCGGATTCGACGTCCGGCTGGTCGAACGGGTTGATCCCGATCAGCCGGCCGGCGACCGGGATGGCGTACTCCCACAGCAGCATCTGCGCCCCGATGGAGCCGGTGACGGCCGCGGAGAAGCCGCTGGCGCCGGGCTGCTCGCCGGCCTCGTCACCGATCGTGACGGTCACCGCGTCCGATCCGGCGTCGGCGAACCCCGGCGCAGCCACCCCCTCGACGACGACGGGCAGCAGGCCCTTGCCGAGCTTTCCGGTGGACTCTGCGATCAACTGCTCCGCCCAATCGCCGAATCCCGGGATGCCGCCGCCGTTGTCGGCGATGACGACCTTCTCGCTGCCGGCCCGGTGCGCCAGTCCGAGGGCCGCTCCCAGGCGCAGTCCCGGGTTCGCGGCGGAATCGGCGGCCAGTGCGGGGGAGACCGCCGCGGCCTGGTCGAGCAGCGTGCCGATGTTGGCGCCGGCCAGCCCGGCCGGGACCAGCCCGAACGCGGTCAGCGCCGAGTAGCGGCCGCCGACGTGCGGATCGGCCTCGAACACCGCCCGGTAGCCGGCCTCGGTGGCCTGTCCGGCCAGTGGGGAGCCCGGGTCGGTGACCACCACGATGTGCGCCGCGGCGTCGAGCCCGGCCGCGGCGAACGCCTCGGTGAGGATCCGCCGATGCGAGTCGGTCTCCACCGTGGTGCCGGACTTCGACGACACGACCAGCACCGTGCGGTCGAGCTCGACCAGCGCCGCGCGCACCTGGCCGGCGTCGGTGGTGTCCAGCGCGACCAGGTCCACCCCGGCGGTCGCCGCGATCACCTCGGGCGCCAGCGACGAGCCGCCCATCCCGGCGAGCACCACCCGGTCGATGCCGTCCGCGGCGAGCTCGCCGCGCAGCGCGGCGATGCGGTCGACCAGCGGGCGCGACGACCGGGCCAGCGATACCCAGGAGAGCCGGATCGCCGATTCCTGCTCGGCGTCCGGTCCCCACAGTGTCGGGTCCTGCGCGGTCATCCGGGATGCGACCCGGTCGGCGACCAACTGCGCCACGGCGCTGCCGAACGCGTCCTCGTCGGGGGTGCGGACCGTGACGTCGATCTTCGTGCCGGGATCGTCGCCGCCGGAGGGAGCCAGGTTGCTCGGCGTCGTCATCTCACTGGCCCCGGCCCGCGGCGGATGCCTTGTCCAGCTCGGAGCGCACGGTCTCGATCAGCTCGGCCCAGGAGGCGTCGAACTTCTCCACGCCCTCCCGTTCGAGCACCGCGAACACGTCCTCGAGATCCACGCCGATCTCGGCCAACTCGTCGAACACCGCCTGCGATTCGTCGTAGGTCCCGTGCACCGTGTCGCCGCGGATCACCCCGTGGTCGGCCACCGCGTCGATCGTCTTCTCCGGGGCGGTGTTGACGGTGTCGGCCACCACCAGGTCCACCACGTAGCGGGTGTCGCTGTAGGCGGGGTCCTTCACACCGGTGGACGCCCACAGCGGCCGCTGCACCCGGGCGCCGGCCGCCTTGAGCGCATCCCAGCGCGGCGAGGAGAACTTCTGCTCGTAGATCCGGTAGGCCAGCCGCGCGTTGGCGATGGCCGCCTTGCCGCGCAGCGCCGCCGCCCGGTCACCGCCGAGCGAATCCAGCCGCTTGTCCACCTCGGTGTCGACCCGGGAGACGAAGAACGACGCGACGGACGTCAGCGGGCGCAGGTCGTGCCCGTTGTCCCGGGCGCGTTCCATGCCCTCGAAGAACGCGTCGATGACCTGCCCATACCGCTCCAGCGAGAAGATCAGCGTCACGTTCACGCTGATGCCCTCGGCCAGCGTCGCCGCGATCGCCGGGATGCCCTCGGCGGTCGCCGGGATCTTGACGTACAGGTTCGGCCGGTCGACGATCTTGGACAGCTCCTTGGCCTGCGCGACGGTGCCAGCCGTGTCGTGCGCCAGCGAGGGTTCGACCTCGATGGAGACCCGCCCATCGATGCCGTCGGTAGCGGCGAACGTGTCGGTGAACAGGTCGCAGGCGTCGCGCACGTCATCGGTCATCAGCGTGCGGGCGGTCTCCTCGACGGAGGCGCTCCGTGCCGCCAGTTCGGCGACCCGGTCGGCGTAGTCGGCGCCGTCGCCGAGCGCCTTGGCGAAGATCGTCGGGTTGCTGGTGACACCGGTGATGTGCCGGTGCGCGATGAGGTCGGCGAGGTTGCCGGTCTTGAGCCGACTCCGGGACAAGTCGTCCAACCACAGGGAGACCCCCGCCGCGGTCAGATCTGCCAGTGCATCGCTCATCTGATCTCACTCCTTCTGTTGCAAAACGACCATCGGCGATGACGGTGACCGCCGCCGGCGCCCCGCTCGGTCCGGCGGTGCGCAGGGCGGTGCGGTCATCGTCATCGTGGTTCAGCCCTTGGCGGCCGCGATCGATTCCTTGGCGGCAGCAACCGCGGCGTCGGCGGTGATGCCGAACTCCTCGAACAGCGTCTGGTAGTCCGCCGACGCGCCGAAGTGCTCCAGCGAGACCGCGCGGCCGGCGGAGCCGAGCAGCCTCCACCACGGCTGGGCGATACCGGCCTCGATCGTGACCCGCGCGGTGACGGCGCGCGGCAGCACCGATTCGCGGTAGTCGGCGTCCTGCGCGTCGAACCACTCCAGACAGGGCATGGACACGACACGGGCGCCGATGCCGTCGGCGGCCAGGGTCTCGCGCGCGGCGAGGGCCAGCTGCACCTCCGAGCCGGTCGCGACCAGGATGACGTCCGGGGCGCCGTCGGTGTCGGCGAGCACATAGCCGCCGCGGGCGACGCCCTCGGCGGAGGTGCCCTCCAGCACCGGCACCCCCTGGCGGGTCAGCGCCAGCCCGACCGGGCCGGACTTCCACTCCTGCTGGCGCTCCAGGATCGCCTTCCAGGCGAACGCGGTCTCGTTGGCGTCGGCCGGGCGCACCATGGACAGCCCCGGGATGGCGCGCAGCGCCGCGAGGTGCTCGACGGGCTGGTGGGTCGGTCCGTCCTCGCCGAGCCCGATCGAGTCGTGCGTCCACACGTAGGTCACCGGTGCGCCCATCACGGCGGCGAGGCGCACCGCCGGCCGCATGTAGTCGGAGAACACCAGGAACGTGCCACCGTACGGACGGGTGGGCCCGTGCAGCGCGATGCCGGACAGGATCGACCCCATCGCGTGCTCGCGGATGCCGAAGTGCAGGGTGCGCCCGTACGGGTGGGCCGCCCATTCCTTGGTGGTCGCGGCAATCGGCGCGAACGAGTCCGCGCCGGCCATGGTGGTGTTGTTGGAGCCGGCCAGGTCGGCCGATCCGCCCCAGAGCTCGGGGAGCACCCCGGCGATGGCGCTGAGCACCTTCCCGGACGCCGCGCGCGTGGCCATGCCCTTGCCACCGGACTCGAACGTCGGCAGCTGCTCGTCCCAGCCGGCGGGCAGCGCCCGGGTGGCCAGCCGGTCGAAGAGCCTCTTGCGCTCCGGTTCGCGTGCGGCCCACGCGTCGAACGCGCCCTGCCACTGCCGGTGCGCGGCGGCGCCGCGCTCCCCGACGGAGCGGGCGTGGGCCAGCACCTCGTCATCGACGGCGAAGTGCTGCTCCGGATCGAAGCCGAGGATGCGTTTGACGGCCGCCACCTCGTCATCGCCCAGTGCGGCCCCGTGCGCCTTGCCGGTGTTCATCAGGGTCGGCGCCGGGTAGCCGATGACGGTGCGCAGCACGATGATGGACGGCCGGTTCGTCACCGCCTTCGCGGCGGCGATGGCGTCCAGGATGCCGGTGACGTTCTCCCCACCATCGACCCGTTGCACGTGCCAGCCGTAGGCCTCGTAGCGCTTGGCCACGTCCTCGGACAGCGCGATGGTGGTGTCGTCCTCGATGGAGATCTGGTTGTCGTCGTAGAACAGGATGAGGTTGCCGAGCTGCTGGCGGCCGGCGATCGACGACGCCTCCGAGGTGACGCCCTCCTCGATGTCGCCGTCGGAGGCGATGACGTAGATGTAGTGGTCGAACGGGGACTGGCCGGCCGGGGCATCCGGGTCGAACAGTCCGCGCTCGCGGCGGGAGGCCATGGCCATGCCGACCGCGGACGCCAACCCCTGGCCGAGCGGGCCGGTGGTGATCTCGACGCCACGGGTGTGCCCGTGCTCCGGGTGCCCCGGGGT
>CAZIIX010000184.1:0-5505 GCA_964539345.1 uncultured Actinomycetes bacterium
TGGAAGTGAACTAAGCGGTCGCGGCCTCGGTCGGGGTGACAGGATTTGAACCTGTATTACCGATCCATCGGTGACACTGGGAACCTCGCTGGTTGAGGCGCTGTGACCTGCTGGTTCGACAAACTGTAACCCTGAGCGGCGTGTTGCGCAAGTAGGCACGAATAGGCGATAGTAGGCTCTCTAACGATGCACAAGCGATGCATCGCGGAGGGCAGGCAGCATGGCAACGAAGGGCAAGCGCCGTGGATTCGGGCAGATCACGGCCATGCGATCCGGTCGCTACCAAGCGCGGTACATCGGCCCGGACGGAGCGATGCACACCGCCGGCAAGACATACACCGCCAAGATCGACGCCGAGGGTTGGCTAGCCTCTGAGCGCCGACTGATTGAGGCCGACGAGTGGACTCCACCGAAGCACCGCGGGCTCTACACGAAGGCCCGAACGTTCGGCGACTACGCCGCGACATGGATGGAAGGCCGGACGCTGCGCCCGAGGACCGTCGACCTGTACCGGCAACTGCTGCGCCGCCTCATCCTGCCGACGTTCGCCGATATCCCGGTCAAGGTGATCTCACCCGACCTGGTGCGCACCTGGCATACCTCGCTGGGCAAGCGCACCCCGACGCAGAACGCGCACGCCTACGCCCTGCTTCGCGCAATCCTGGCCGACGCTGTCTATGACGGACTGCTGACCTCGAATCCGTGCCACATCCGCGGCGGTGGCGTCACGAAGCGTCGCCGCAAGGTCAAACCGCTGTCGATGGAGGAACTGGCCGTGATCGTGGACGCCATGCCGCCACGGCATCGTCTAATGGTGCTGCTGGGTTGCTGGTGCGCCCTGCGCTACGGCGAACTGACCGCGCTACGGCGCCACGATATCGACCTGAAGAACGGCGTCATTCATGTCCGCCGGGGTGCTGTCCGCACCGGCGGCAAGATCATCGAAGGGCCGCCTAAGACCGATGCCGGAATCCGAGACGTGGCGATTCCTCCGCACATCCTGCCCGCGGTGCGCGAACACCTCCACACCTACGTCACCGGGCGGCAAGGGTTGCTGTTCCCCGCGGCTGACGGGGTCTCGAACCTCACGCCGAGCGCGTTCTACGGGCGACTGCCAGAACGGCACCTACCCGGACGAGGCTGGTTCGGCGCCCGCCACGCTGCCGGCCGGGACGATCTCGCTTTCCACCACCTACGCCACACGGGCGCCGTCCTGGCCGCGCAGTCCGGCGCGACCATTGCCGACCTCATGTCACGCCTCGGGCACAGCACGCCCGCCGCCGCGATGCGGTACCAGCACAGTGCCGCCGAGCGCGATAAGGCAATAGCAGCAAGGCTTTCCGAGTTGGCAGGTGATCGTCCGTGAGTCGACGCCGCAAACCCAAATCGACCGGCGCTGGCGCGGTACGCCTGTTGATCGAATGCACTTATTCCGCTCGGGGCTCGCACCCTCCTTACCGAATTGCACGATGCACAACATGGACAGACCCGTTCACGCCGGGCGTTGTTCGCGTCGAATACATCCATCAAGGCGACGCGGCGGTGGCGCAGCGGGATCGGGTGCGAGCCCGCGGGGTGAAACCGAGCCTCGATCTACGCGACGCATGGATCACCTACCCATTGACATGCGGTACCTGTGGCCGCCATTTGCCAATCTGGAGCAATTCGCTGGCAGAACTGGTGGCCAGACTAGCCATGCTAGGCGTGTCGCGAGTGGAGTTAGCAGAGCTGACGCCTAGATAGGCTATAGTTCGCTCTAGTAGCGCCCGCGAGGTGCCGGTCATAGGGAAACGGCCGATCAGAGACCCGAGTAATCGCCTCCGGTAGAGGTGGGAGATATCCCTGCCCGGAGGCACATCGTGACTAGGCAAGTCGCATCTACTCCCTCGCACATCACTATCGCAGCCGCCGCTGAACGCATCGGCGTCTCGACCTGGACTATCCGAAGGCGTATCGCTGACGGCACCCTGACCGCCTACCGCGTGAAGAACAGTCGCGCCATTCGGCTCGACTCTGCGGACGTCGACGCACTTCTCGCCCCCATGGGTGGTGGTGCGAATGTCTAGCACTGCCACGCTGATTCGCGTGCCGGAGCGGTGCGCCGTGAAGGGCTGCCCGTTCCGAGGCGACTGGTGCCCGGACCACGGCCGCAGGTTCCCCCGCGGATTCGCTGCGATGAACCGGCTTGTTCGCCAGCGGCCCGGCGACGCCACCCGGGGTGGTGGTCGACGTGTTTAGGCCCGAAGATGCCGCCGCCCCCGGCGTGGGAACCGAGGGCGGAGCGAGGAACCACATGGACGGCGGGTTCAACCACGAGTCTAGCGTGAATCCGTCCGCCGCCGAGGCATTCCGTCACGCCTATGCCGTGCTGGTGCGCGGTAAGTCGGTTCGTCGGCATCTGTATCTGTCTATCGCCGCGGCCGAACGCACCGTCAAGCGTGCCCACGCCCGCGGCGCGTTCGCGGAAATGGTGCTCGTCAAGATGGTGCCCGTTGACCCGCGTCACCTCGATTGCGAGGTGGCCGGCGATGAGTGAGGCTACCGCGTTCGACCGTGTGCGCCGTGCCCTGGAGGACCTGGGGCCGGTCAAGGCACGTGGCGACGACCTGACCGCCTGCTGCCCTGCACATGAGGACCGTAGCCCGTCGCTGTCGGTGAAGGGCATCGACGGTCAGGTGCTGGTCTACTGTCACGCCGGTTGCGAGACGGCCGATGTGGTGGCCGGTCTCGGGCTGAGCATGGCTGACCTGTTCGACAACCCGAAGGGCATCACCTACCGGTACGACAACGGCCGCGAGGTATTTCGCACGCCGGACAAGCGGTTCAGGCAGGCACACACCGACAACCCGCCGGAGTTGTACCGGTTGGCCGAGGTACGTGCAGCGGTCGCGGCCGGGACCACCGTGTACGTGTGCGAGGGCGAGAAGGATTGCGACGCGGCCCGTTCCGCCGGGTTGACCGCGACCTGCTGCCCGATGGGTGCCGGTAAGTGGTCCAAGATCGACCCGTCGCCGCTCTACGGCGGGCACGTCACGGTCATTGCCGACGACGACACGCCCGGACTCAGGCACGCCGCCGAGGTGGCTGCGTCGCTCGAGGGCCGCTGCACGGTCGCTGTGGTCCGGGCCGCCGAGGGTAAGGACCTGGCCGACCACATCGCCGCCGGGCACACCGTCGATGAACTGGTGCCGGTGCCGCCGGAGGACATGCCGATCCCGTCCCCGCAGCCGCGGAGGCTGGTGCTCACCCCGGCGTCGACGATCCCGCTACGCGCCCCGCGGTGGCTGTGGGACACCGGGGCCGACCCTGGGGGCCGCCACTGCGAGGGCCGGATCCCGGCCGGGTCGCTGACCATCGCCGCCGGCCGGGCAGGGATCGGCAAATCCCAGCACGCCGCATGGCTCGCCGCGAGGCTGACCACCGGCACCCTGCCCGGATGCCACCACGGCACCCCCAGATCGGTGATCTACGCCGCCTCGGAGGATTCGTGGTCCATGACCATCGCGCCGCGCCTCGTTGCGGCACGGGCCGACCTGAGCCGCGTCTACCGGATCGACGTGCACGACGACGCCGATCCGCACGCCAGGCTGACCCTGCCGACCGACACGCAACTGCTCGAGCAAGCAATCCGGGATAACAACGTCGCCATGATGGTGCTCGATCCGCTGCTGTCACTGCTCGATGCCGGGATCAATGACTACCGGGCTCGCGAGGTGCGCGACGCCCTGGAGCCGCTGCTGCCCATCGCAGACCGCACCGGTTGCGCACTGTTCGGACTGGCGCACTTCACCAAGGCAATCGGGTCCGACCCGCTGCTGCTGATCGCCGGGTCCGGCGCGTTCGGCCAACTAGTGCGCGCCGGGATCGGCTACGTCCGAGACGACACCGGCGACGATGAGGACGGGCCGCGCTACGTCATGTCCACGATCAAGTCCAACCTGGGCCGCGAGGATCTGCCGAGCCTGGCCTACAGCATCGTTCCCGCCGAGGTCGACACCGACGACGGCCCGGCCTGGGTGTCACGCCTGGAGTTCACCGGCACCGCCGATCGATCAGTCAAGGACCTACTGCGAGACGGCAACCTCGATGAGGACCAACGCTCGGAACGCGACGAAGCGGCCGACTTCATCCGCGGCTACCTCGGCGACGCCGGAGGCACCGCACCGAGTAACGAGGTACTCAAGGCCGGACGGTCCGCCGGGTTCGGAAACAACACCCTCAAGAAGGCCCGTAGCCGCGCCGGGGCCCGGACCATCCGGCAAGGATTCGGCCGCGGCGGTAGTTGGGTCTGGACCCTCGAGACCGACCATAGAGGTCACATAGACGACTTAGGTGCCACACACACAGGTACGGAACCTATGGACTCTATGGCGGCACCTACGGAGGATCGCCCCCCCGGAACATTCCACGAAGATTCCGAAGGTTCCACACCTACGTATGTGGAATCTACGGAACCTTCGGTGAAACCTTCGGAGCCCGAACCACCCCCGCGAACCTCGACCTGTCAGGAATGCGGCACCGAGATCCCACGGCACCACGCGCTGTGCCCGGACTGCACCGCCCGACTCATGGCGACCGCGAGGGCCGAGACATGACCCCGCCGACGATTCGCCACTCCCGGTGGTGCTCGGAGCCTCCGCTGCGCCGCTCGGATTCGCTACTCGAGCGCGGCGTCGTCACCTGGCGCTGCCCCGAGTGCGGAGCCCGCGCCACCGTCATCGGAGGCGAGGACCGATGAGCCTGCAGGTCACGATTCGCAAGACGGCCCTACCGGCCTGGAACGCGCTGCAGGCCGCGCTGGAGGACACCGCGCCGCCGTGCACGGCCGATCCGCCGTCCTGGTTCGCAGACGACCCCGAGGTTCGTGCCGAGGCCGCCAGAGCCTGCCGGCGCTGCCCCGTCATCGCAGAGTGCGCCGCGTTCGCCGCAGCCAACAAAGAGACGTTCGGCGTATGGGCCGGACAAGACCGCACCGGACGGGTAGGCCGCCCGGTCACAAGGAAGGAAGTATCAGCATGACAATCATCCGTTTCCCCGGCCGGGTGCCGATGCCGGACCCCGGATTCCCGGTGGACGACCACGACCGGCACGCCGGACCGTATGCGATGCAGCCACAAGACCGGGACGTGTACGACGTCGACCTCGTGGAAGCGCAGGACGACAGCCGAGACGAATGGGTCACCCTGCCGGTCAAGGCCGTCACGCACCACGGCGAACCGACGATCGAGATAGGCCGCTACAGCCTCACCCTCGACGACGCCGCCGTCCTGGCCACGCTCGTTGGCAAGTACGTCGACAACTTCCACGCGCATGTGGTGGGCCGGCCATGACCACCGCCATTCGGTCCCGGCGCAACGACCGGGAAGCGGCCGCGGCGATGCGCAGCCCGACCGAGCACGACCACGACTGCCCACGGCCCGGCTGGACCGTGCAGGCCCCGATCCTGCCCGCCGGCCGCCTACTGGCCCGATGCCGCGGATGCACCGCCACCCGCACCGTGAACCA
>CAZIIX010000185.1:0-5463 GCA_964539345.1 uncultured Actinomycetes bacterium
CCTGGTGTGGGGCATTCCTCGGATTCGGCGCGATCCTCGGCCTGGCGTCCCTGGCGGCGGCGCGGTCTCGGGCCCGGTCTCCGGTGAGGTGCGCGTGCAGGGTCGATCCGCTGACCATCGGTGTACCCGTCGACCCGAAGGACTAAGGCGTGCCCGACCGACCTGAGATCGTCTGCATCTGCGGCTCCACGCGCTTCGTGACCGAGATGCACGCCGCCAACCGTGACCTCACTTTCTCGGGTGTCATCGTTGTCGCGCCATATGTCTTTCTGCGTACCGGGGATCAGGCGATCACCGAGGAGCAGAAGGCCGCGCTGGACTCCCTTCACCTGCGGAAGATTGACTTGGCTGACCGGGTGTCGGTCGTTAACCCGGGCGGGTATATCGGCGATTCCACACGCAGGGAAATTCGATACGCCCGATCGAATGGAAAGCCCATCTCGTTCACCGACCCGATGTAACCGCCCGGGTTCCCGCAAGAGGATCGGTCACCGGTGACCTCTGCGCGGTCCTTGACGCAGGGGGTCGGGTCTGCGAGTACCGGGTGCCGTTGAGTCGCCGCGTGTCGCGGCGTAGGTCGGCTTGATTCGTTGCGTATAGCTGGCGCTTATCGCTTGCCTCGACGTGGAGGATGCGGATGCCGCGCTATCGCGGCGCTCGGTATGAAGGTAGCCTTCCAACATGGTTGAAGATGAACCTGCGCAGTCAGTTGCCGACTCGTTGCAAACGGCCATCGGACTTTTCACCCGGCAGCTTCGGCAGGCGCCGCTGTCCGCTGGCGGGTTGACCTTCTCCGAACTGCTGGCGCTGTCCCGGCTGGAGCGGATGGGATCTGCGACGACGAGCGCGCTCGCACGGGCCGAGCAGATCACGCCGCAGGCGATGGGCGCCACGGTCACGGCACTGGAAGGCCGGGGGCTGGTCAGACGCCGTCCCGCCACCGGTGATGCCCGCAGCCATCTGATCTCCATGACCAGGACAGGTCGGGCGGCGCTGACCCGCCGGCGTGACGAGCGCACCGAACAGATGGCCCGGGTGCTGACCAATCGTTTCACCGAAGACGAGTTGAACCTGCTGCGGGCGGCGGCGCCGCTGTTGGAGCGGCTCGGCCACGGCCTGTCGTGACCACACCGCACTCGCCCGCGGCAGTGTTCTCCTGGCGGTTCCTCCTTCCTGTGCTGGGTGCCTCGACGCTCAACCCGATCAACACGTCGCTGATAGCCACCGCGCTGGTCCCGATCGCCGCCGCCATGCAGGTGACGGTCGCGGACACTGCCGTGCTGATCTCGGCCCTGTATTTGGCCAGCGCGATCGCGCAGCCGACCGGGGGCAAACTCGCCGAAGTGTTCGGTCCTCGCCGCGTCCTACTCGTCGGAATGATCACGGCGATGGTCGGTGGACTGGTCGGTGGGTTCTCGGCCACCTTGACCGGGCTGGTCGCTGCCCGGGTCCTGATCGGGATCGGGTCCGCGGCGGTGTATCCGTCAGCGATGGCGCTGATCCGGCAACGCGCCTCATCGTTGGGACTGGGCGCGCCGCCCGGCGGCGCGCTGGGCGCCCTGGTCATCGCGGGCAGCGCGACCGCGGCCCTCGGCCTGCCCATCGGCGGCGTCCTGGTCGACGCCTGGGGCTGGCAGACCACGTTCTTGATCAACGTACCTGTCGCCGCCGCCTCGATCATCATGACGTGGGCGTGGATCCCACCCGATGATCACCTGCCAGCAGTGGGGCTGCGGACCCTGATCGCGCGAACCGACCCCCTCGGAATCATCGGCTTCGGCGCAGCGATCACCGCGCTACTGGTGTTCTTTCTCGCACTACCGCAAACCAACTGGATCGCGCTCGGCCTGGCCATCGGCTTCGGCGTCGCATTGATCGCCTGGGAACTGCAAACCGAGCGGCCCTTCATCGACGTCCGCCTGCTGGCCACCAACGGCGCCCTGACACGCACCCACCTGCGCTACGCGCTGGGCGCGCTGTGCGTCTACACGATCTTGTACGGGCTGACCCAATGGATAGAGGCCGGACGCGACATGTCCGCGCGCAGCGCCGGGCTACTGCTGCTACCGATGAGTGCCATCGCCGCCGTACTGGCTAGGCCCGTCTCCCGGCGCAACCTGATCCGTTCCCCGCTGCTGATCGCGGCAGGAAGCTGCCTGGCAGCATCGGCCGGCGTCCTGCTATTGACCGGCGACACTCCGATCGGCTGGATCGTGGCCATCACCCTCGGGTTCGGCATCACCCTGGGCGCCATGGTCTCGGCGAACCAGACCGCGCTCTACCGGCAAGCACCAGCAGACCAGATCGGGACAGCCTCAGGGCTCTTCAAAACGTTCGGCTCGATCGGCTCCATCGCGTCCTCCGCAGTCATCGCCATCGGCTTCCACACCGGCGTCACCGACGCCCACCTTCACGACATCGCCATCACTATGATTGTCGCCAGCATCATCGGCGTACTGCTGGTCATATGCGACCGGACCATCATCACCCGCCCACGCATCCCCTGACCGGAGCACTGAGCGGTGACGGTATCGGGAATTGGGGCTGTGCCCGCCCAAGATCGCACTGGCGTCGATCGAGGATCGGCCAGCGACACCGTGATCCTTTGCCGCGCTATCCGAGCGTGCCGTTCCCCGAGCCCCTGTCAAGCGCAGCACCAATGATTGTCTGCATTTTGCCATCCAGTGTGAGCGCGGACTCACTAATCTGCATTCTGAGCCTTTCCAGCTCGACCGCGATGCCATGCAAAGTTCCGGGCGCGACCCCCAGGTTGTAGGTCAGGGCTCGTGGATCAAGCTCGTACTCCGTCGGCGTCATTGCGCCGAAGGGTCCGTCCGCCTGTACCCGCGCACGGTAACCGCCATCTGGAAGTTTCGGGACCTGTCGAGGCGGAAAGCCAAGGTTCCAGATCATCTGTCGGCCAGGCGGAAGTGATGCGACCCCTGCCCGGAGTTGCTCGACCGCCTCGTGCGCACGGTTGTTGTCTCCGTCCAGTTCGATGGTCGGGGTAAACGTCACACGCACATTCGTGGCCACGGTCGGCCCCGAGTTGCCAACGCAAAGAACGAGCAGCTGGGCATGCTCGTCGTGCGGCCGTATGTCGACCCAAACGTAAGGTTGGGCCGCGTCCATTCGCAGCTGACGTTATATGGCGGTCTGCTCGACAGATGCCGCAGCTTGCACGGCAGCCGACCTCGCGGTGAGGCCAGAGAAGATCGCCGCCGCAGCAGCGACGACGATAGCGATGATGGGGAGAATTGTCTGCCACTGCGGACGCCGGGAGCAGGAGGAGCGCCCCACCGCCCGCGCCAGAACGACGTCATACCGCCTTTCACCCTCTTCGCCCCGTGGTGGCACAGACTCGTGACGACGGATGGTGGGACTGCGCCGTTGCATCGCGGCCTGCGGCAACGGATCCGGCGCGACGTCGCGCCTCAGTACTGTGAACACCGTGCCCGTCGCCGATTCCGCCACCGCGCACCGGGCGTCGCGGATCCTCGTCTACGGTGTCACGGGCTCCGGCAAGAGCACCGCGGCTCGGCGGATCGCGGGACAGCGTGGCCTTCCCTGCTACCTCGCCGACGAGCTGACCTGGGAGCCCGGCTGGGTCACCGTTGATGTCACCGAACAACGACGGCGGTTCGCGGCGATCGCGGCGAAGGACGCTTGGGTTCTGGACACGGCCTACGGTTCCTGGCTCGATCTCGTCCTACCGCGGGCCGACCTGGTGATCGCCCTGGACTATCCGCGGTGGTTCTCCTTCCAACGCCTGGTGCGGCGCACGATCATGCGCATCATCGACAAACGGCCGATCTGCAACGGCAATGTCGAGACCGTCGCCCAGGCGCTCGGGCGTGACTCGATCCTGTGGTGGCACGTCCGTTCCTTCGCCCGCAAGCGCGACCGAATACGGGCGTGGATCGCGGCCCCGGACGGCCCGCCGGTGCTGCTCTTCCGCCGCAGCACCGCCCTGGAGAAATGGCTGCGGACCATCTGACCCGCACCCGGCACCGCTCGGCTCGTCGTTGAGCGCCGATGGGTTCCGATCCGCGACTCGTCGCGCTCGAGCGGGCCACCCGGGTTCGATAATCAAGGCCGCATGCTTGAGACCGTCGTGCTGGCTGGTGCGGCCGGCGCCGTCTGCTCCACCGGGACCTCGTCATAGCCGGTGTGTGCGCGCCGTCTCACTCGCCCTAGCATCGCCCGGCCGGCGTGCACCACCCAGGTGCTGCCGATCAGCACCGCCGCCGCGACGATGCCGTCCAGCCACCAGTGGTTGCCGGTGACCACCACCACGAGGATCGTCAGCGCCGCGTGCGCGGGCCCGATCCAGCGCCATCGTCGCGCCGCGAAGTGCCACACGTACCAGCCGACGGCCAGTGCCCAGGCGACGTGCACCGACGGCATCGCGGAGAGCTCGTCGGCGCCGAATCCGCTGGCGTAGACGGACTGTCCGTACTTCACGGCGGTGTCCACGATGCCGGGCATCATCCGCGGGGGAGCGACCGGGATCAGCTGGATCACCAGGCACACGAACGTGGTGACCACCAGCACCCAGCGCACGCTGCGGTAGTGCTCGCGATGCCGGACGAACATCCAGATCAGCAGCGCGATCGTCGCCGGAAAATGCACCACCGCGTAGTAGATGTTCGCGGTCTGCACCAGCAGCGGCGACCACAGCACCAGATGCTGCATGGCCGCCTCACTGGGCACATGCCACGCCCGCTGGAGATGCTCGATCCACTCCGCCCGGGCCAGTGCCCGAGACGTCCCGGTCACCGACAGCCGCCCCGCCAACTGCCACAGCCCGTACAGCCCGATGACGACGGCGGCCTCGCGCAGGAACGCTCCGGTGGCCCGGACACGCGGCGTGTTCGCCCGCGCCAGCCCCAGGCCGATAGCGCCACTGGCCGCCGCGATACCGGCGGCATAATCCCAGGGAAGCGCAAGGGCCATAACCCTTTACTATGCCGCAGACCGGCCGCCGTGTCGGCAGCCGACCCGCGGGGTGGTAGGAAAGGCGCATGACGAGCAACGAGCCATCAGCCGCTTCCGACGACACCGCCGCAGCCACCGTCGCTGCCACCGACAGCCGCGCCGACAGCAGCGCCGCCGAGGCCGAGGTCGTGCAGCTGTGCAGCGAACTCATCCGCATCCCCTCGGTCAACACCGGAGATCCGGACACGATCGGGGACGGCGAGGCGCAGGCGGCGAAGTACCTGCAGCAGAAGCTGGAGGAGGTCGGCTACGAGACGAGTTACATCGAATCGGTGCCCGGCCGCGGCAACGTCGTCTGCCGGCTGCCCGGCGCCGACCCGTCGCGCGGCGCGCTGCTCATCCACGGGCACGTGGACGTGGTTCCCGCCGACGCCAGCGAATGGCAGGTCGACCCGTTCTCCGGGGCCGTTCAGGACGGCTACGTCTGGGGCCGCGGCGCCGTCGACATGAAGGACATGGTGGCCA
>CAZIIX010000186.1:0-5445 GCA_964539345.1 uncultured Actinomycetes bacterium
ACGGCGGGTTCATCCCTGAGTCTAGCGTGAATCCGTCCGCCGCCGAGGCATTCCGTCACGCCTATGCCGTGCTGGTGCGCGGTAAGTCGGTTCGTCGGCATCTGTATCTGTCTATCGCCGCGGCCGAACGCACCGTCAAGCGTGCCCACGCCCGCGGCGCGTTCGCGGAAATGGTGCTCGTCAAGATGGTGCCCGTCGACGCGCGTCACCTCGATTGCGAGGTGGCCGGCGATGAGTGAGGCCGCGAAGACCTGGCCGAGCACCCTGTTCCCGCAGCACGTTTCGATGCTGGCCGCATCCGGTATCACGCCGGAGCACGCCCGTGCCCGCGGGTACGTGTCGGTGGACACCAAGGCGCGTGTGCGCTCGCTGAAGGTGACCCCGAAGGGTTGCACCGTCCCCGGCCTGCTGGTGCCCCAGCGCGGCGCTGACGGGTCGGTGTGGGGATACCAGTACCGGCCCGATGAGCCCCGGCTGCGTGACGGCAAGCCGGTCAAGTACGAGACGCCGACCGGGCAGCGCAACGGCATCGACGTACCGCCCGGCGTGGCCGAGCACCTGGGAGACCCTGCCGTGCCGCTGTGGGTCACCGAGGGCGTCAAGAAGGCCGACGCCGCGACGCTGGCCGGCCTGGCCTGTATCGCGCTGCCGGGCGTGTGGTCCTGGCGCGGCCGCAACGAGGCCGGCGGGAAGGTGGCCATTGCCGACTGGCACGACGTCGCGCTGAACGACCGCCGCGTCATCCTCGCGTTCGACTCCGACGTGACAGTCAAGCCCGCGGTGCGCAAGGCACTCGACGCCCTGGCCGGCTATCTCAAGATCAAGGGCGCGAAGGTGTCCTACTGCCACCTGCCCAACGACGACGACGGCAAGACCGGCCTAGACGACTACCTCGCCGATGGGCACACGGCCGACGACCTGCGTGCCCTGGTCCGACCCGAACCGCCCGAGACGACCGAACCGAAGAGCCCGGACGGTGGCAAGTTGCCACGATTCGGTCCGGATCCGGACTCCGCAAAGTTTGCGGGGTCCCGACCCGACAAACCGGAGCCGGTCGCGCATGTCGCCCATGTCGCGCCTGTGGCGGTAGACGCCGCGGCGCTGCTGGACGAGGTTGAGGCGTGGGTGCGCCGGTTCTGTGTGCTGCCGACCGAGCACGCATATCCGGCGGTTGCGCTGTGGGCCGCGCACACGCACTTCATCGGGCAGCTGGAGACCTCGGGCCGACTGGCGCTGCTCTCCCCCGAACCGGGCTCGGGCAAGACTCGTGTGTTGGAGGTGCTCGACACCGTATGCGCGGCACCGCTGATGGCGCTGGACCTGTCCATGTCAGCGTTCTTCCGAATCGTGGAGGACCGGCAGCCGACGATCCTGCTGGACGAGGTTGACGGGATCTTCACCGGCAAGGCCAAGGCCGAGGGCACCGAGGACCTGCGCCGGGTGATCAACAACGGTTACCGGGTGGGCGCGGTCGTGCAACGCGTCGGTGGCAAGAACCGCGACGAGGTGCAGGAGTTCCGCGTGTTCGCCCCGGTGGCAATGGCCGGCCTGGGCAACCTGCCGGACACTCTCATGTCACGCAGCATCATCGTCCGGATGAAACGCCGCCGGCCGGGAGAGAAGGTCTCACCCTACCGCGACCGGCTACACCGCCCCGAGGGCAACGAGCTGCAAACCCGGCTGGCCGCGTGGGCCGCAGGCATCGACATCGCCACCCGCTACCCGGACCTGCCCGGCAGCGTCGAGGACCGTGACGCCGACGTGTGGGAGCCGCTGCTGATGGTGGCCGACGCCGCCGGAGGGCACTGGCCGACGACAGCACGGGCCGCCTGCGTGGCCTTCGTCAAGGACAAGCCCGCGTCATCGGTAAGCCTGGGGGTCCGGCTGCTCGCCGACCTCCGCAGCGTCTGGCCGGAAGGCAGCGCCGTCATGGCAACCGCCGACATTCTCAGCGCGCTGGCCGGCCTCGATGAAGCGCCGTGGGCAGACCTGTACGGCGAAGGGCTCAAGCCGCGCAAGTTGGCTCAGATGCTCTCCGACTACGGCGCTCAATCCCAGCAGGTCCGCGACAGCTTCGGAAGCCGCAAAGGCTACCGACGTGAAGACCTCTGGGACGCCTGGCAGCGCTACTGCCCCGAGGATGACACTCACGTATCCCCGGAAATGGGAAACATGGGTAACACGGGTAACACCGCAGGTCAGACAGCATGCCCATCCGAAACACCTGTGACCGATGTTTCGGATAGCGCCGAACCGCGTTTCGGACAGGCACCCCCGCTGACCTGCGACGTTACGGAAGTTACCGATGTTTCCCATTCTCAGGGAACGCACGCGGCCGAGGGTGCGCCCACCGACCCGGACCTGTTCGGCGACACCGAACCCCGGTGCTCGACCTGTGGGCGCGCATCCGGGTTCGCACTCATCGAAGGCAAATGCCGTCACTGCCGATTCGCGAGGGCAGAGGCGTGAGCATCAGCATCACTATCCGCAAGACAGCCCTACCCGCGTGGAAGGCGCTGCAGGACGCCCTGGAGGACACCGTGCCGCCGTGCACGGCCGATCCGCCGTCCTGGTTCGACGACGACCCCGAGGTGCGCGCCGAGGCCGCCAGAGCCTGCCGACGCTGCCCCGTCATCGCAGAGTGCGCCGCGTTCGCCACGGCCAACAAAGAGACGTTCGGCGTATGGGCCGGACAAGACCGAACCGGACGGGTAGGCCGCCCGGTCACAAGGAAGGAAACATCAGCATGAGCATCATCCGTTTCCCCGGCCGGGTGCCGATGCCGGACCCCGGATTCCCGGTGGACGACCACGACCGGCACGCCGGACCGTATGCGATGCAGCACCGGGACCGGGACGTGTACGACGTCGACCTCGTAGAGGCACAGGACGACAGCCGCGACCAGTGGGTGACACTGCCGGTCAAGGCAGTCACCCGCAACGGCGAACCGGTGATCGAGATAGGGCGCTACAGCCTCACCCTCGACGACGCCGCCGTCCTGGCCGTACTGGTGCGAAAGTACGTCGACAACTTCCAACGGCATGTGGTGAAGGTATGAGCACCATCGACCGCCCGACTTCGGGCGAGACTCGCGAGGCCCGCCTAGATGCTGTGGCGGCCACCCGCATGTTGCTCAGTGGAGCCGGCGACGATGGGTGCCGCGCATACCTGGCCGGTTCGTCGGCGGATCCGCTCGAGGTCGCTCACGCCGCGATCGGACTGGCCGCCTCGCTGCTGGCCATGTATCCGGCCGATGCACAGAGCCGCATCCTCGACGGGCTCACCGCCGCGGCGACCGAGGCAGGATAGGGGCCGTCCGCGCCGGCGGTTGTGCCAGCCAGAATCCCGCGCCGGCGGTGTATTCTGTAGGTGCATCCGCCGGTGTGGCGGCGTGGACGTGAACGATGACGAACCCGGCAGGGTGAAATCGGATGAACCGAAGCACCGTTGAGCCGGTCAACGTGAGCCAGCGGCCCGCAAGCCGTCCGTTCACCGTGATGACACCATGAGAAGCGTTGCAGGCCAGCGGTAATCGTCCCGTCCGTCTCCGCACCCCGTGGAATCCCATCATTCATTGCTGCACGCCTCTGGCGTGTGGATTCACGAACGGATCATCATCATGCAAACCAAACATGAACGTCTACTCACCGAGGCAGCGGACGCGGCGAAGTCCGCCCGGCTGATCGTTGAGCGGGCGCAAGCCGAAGATCGCGAACTGACCGCCGCCGAACGCGCCACCTTCGATCAGAAGTTTCAGCAGGCGACCAACGCGAAGGCAGCGGCCGACCAGGCCAAGCGCGACGATTCCGTCATCGCCAAGGCCACCGCGCTCGCCGCGGCCGTCGACGGTCCGGCGGACGGGTTCGCGGCATTCGCGGCGCTGTCCGGCGACGGTAACGGCCGGAGCGCCGGCACATGGGCGAAGGCTGCTGCCGACCAGCTCGAGAAGTCGATGCAGTTCGTCGGCGGCCGTAAGTCGCTGGTCTCCGGAAGCTTCGGTCTGCCCAACGTGATTGACACGGAAATCAACTCGCTGGGAAAGACGCCAACCACGCTGCTCGACCTCATCCCGGCGGTGCAGGCCAAGAGCGACGGGTCGGGCGGTAACTCGTTCACGTTCCTCCGCCAGACCACGCGGACGAACAACGCCGCCATTGTGGCCGATGGGGACACGAAGCCGACTTCGGTCTACACGATCGAAGACGTTGAGGACAAGTTCCGCGTCATCGCTCACCTGTCCGAAGCGATCCCGCTGCGCTACTTCGCCGACTTCAACCAGCTTCAGGAGTGGCTTGAGTCCGAAATGGACTACGGACTGCGCCGCGTGCTCGAGAATCAGGTGCTGTCCGGCGAAGGAGTCACCGAGGGGCCGCCGGAGACCGACGAGATCACCGGCATCCTCAACACATCCGGCATCGGCAGTCAGGCGTTCGTAACCGACGTGTTCCAGACGTGCCGCAAGGCCAAGACGACGCTGGAAACGACCGGAGAGACACCAACCGCGTTCGTGTTCTCCCCGGCGGACTCCGAGACGCTCGACCTGGCGCAAGACAGCAGTGACCGCTACTACGGGTCCGGACCGTTCAACAGCGGACCCGGCACCCTCTGGGGCGTTCCGCGGGTCACCTCGACCGCGTTGTCAACCGGGACCGCGATCCTCGCCGACTGGCGTCAGGCCGACCTCGTCGTGCGCGAGGGCACCACCCTGGCCGTCGACACCGGCGGCGACCTGTTCGACAAGAACCAGGTCAAGATGCGCGTTGAAGGACGCTTCGGGTTCGCCGTGAAGCGGCCCGGCGCGTTCGTCAAGATCACCACCACCAGCGGGTGACCAACCCCGGCCCGGCGTCAAAGTCACCCGTCACGGCGTTGTTCGTGCTTAGTCCGCCGGACGGAATCCAAGGCAGGCACTCATCGGGTAATTTGCCGCCCGGCCTGCCTGCGCCGCGAGCCGAACCGCAGAGCCGCCCCGGCACTCATCAGAGCGACCGGGGCGGCTCCGCTACAAGGCCCACCCCCAGCCCCGGGCAGCCGCCGACCACCTACCCTCCGCACACCGAACCGAACAGCAACGTCACCGGGTGGGCCCGACCCGGCACCCCCGGCCACCACCACACCCCGGCCACAGCACTGAACCGCCGGCACGAAACAAATCGACAGCCGCCCGCACCTTCACAGCCCAGCGGGTAGGGGCGTCGGTACCACCGGCCGCGGACCGGCGCCGACTCACCGGCAGCAGTCACTTACACACACGGAGGTCACAGGCCGGCATCGAGCCAAGGCAAGCATTCGACCCGCGGGAACCTGTGGCAGCGTGTGGCACCGACAGCGTTCGGGTGACGATGCCCAGGGGGAAGGGGGGTCGCAATCGCTACCGCCCGTCCCGTCCCCGACTCACCGGCCAGCAGTCGTTCTCTCTATGGCTTTTTCCACTTACCACGCGGC
>CAZIIX010000187.1:0-1243 GCA_964539345.1 uncultured Actinomycetes bacterium
GCCGACGGCAGCACCGTGCGCTCGAGCGACCCGACGAACGAGTTGTACGCCTTCACGCTGGAGCTCAACGACCGGCCCAGTTTCTCGATGTGACCGGCCATGGTGCCCAGCCGCGAATACAGCTCCTTGCTGGCGTCGAACAGCTGCCTGGCGTCGCGCGTGAGTACCTCCTGCTGCCAGGTGTACGCGACGGTCTTGAGCACCGACCACAACGTCACCGGCGAGGCGAGCGCGACCCGCTTGGAGAACGCGTATTCCATCAGCGCCGGATCGGCCTCCATGGCTGCTGACACCAGCGACTCGCTGGGGATGAACGCGACCACATACTCGGGGGAGACGTCCAGACCGGTCCAGTAGCGCTTGTCCCCGAGGGCGTTGACGTGACTGCGCACCGCCTTGACGTGCTCGCGAAGCAGGTCGTCCCGACGGGCGGCATCGGCCCCCTCGGCGGTGGTGGGGATCGCGCTCGCCTCCAGGAAGGCGGTGAACGGCGCCTTCGCGTCGACGGCGATCGCCTTGCCGCCGGGCAGATGCACGATCATGTCCGGCCGGCCGGCGGCGCTCTCGGCCTGGATGGACGACTGCAGCGTGAAGTCCACCCGCTCGATCAGCCCGGCCGCCTCGACCACGGTCCGCAGCTGTGTCTCGCCCCACACCCCGCGCGTGCTGTTCGACTTCAGCGCCGCCGCCAGCGTGTCGGCCGTCGTTCGGATGCGCTGCTCCGATTCCATCGCGGACCGCAGCTGCTCGCTCAGTTCCCCGTGTTGGCGGGTGCGTTGGCGTTCCAGGTCGCCGACGGTCTGTTGCATCTCGGTCAGCGACTTCGTCACCGGCGCGAGCGCCTGCAGGACCTTGCTCTCCGCCTCCTGACGGCGCGTCCGCTCGGCCTGATCGGCGCGTTGCCGCTCGAGTAGTTCGTCGTACTGCTTCTGCTGCGCCGCGACCTGGCCGCGCAGTGTCTCGACGGTCGCCGCCGCACTTGCCAGCTCCGCCTGCACGGCTGCCCGCGCGGCGCCCTCGTCCGCCCGCAGCTGGGCGAGCGCCGTCTCGTGACGTGCCTGCAGCACGGCCGGGCCCTCGCCCGGCGCGTGCGCGCCGCGCCGGACCCGTTGCAGCACGATCGCGACCAGCGCGCCGAGGATCGCGCCGAGAACGAGGCCAAGGAGGATCGCCTGGAGAGTGCTCATGCCGTGAGTCTGACACGCGGGACGGACAGCGCCGTGGAGATCGCCGCGGGCGGCGC
>CAZIIX010000187.1:1343-5413 GCA_964539345.1 uncultured Actinomycetes bacterium
CGGCCGAGCCGAGCGCCGCGCCACTGCGGCTGACCGGTGCGACCGACTGGGACCCGGCCCCGCGCTCGTCCGACTGGCTCACCGCGCCGGGCGCGGACTGGATCCTGGTCGCCTGCAGCGGGTCCGACCAGGACGCGGTCGCCTTCGCGCGCTCGGCCATCGAAGCCCTGCGCGACGGGCCCTACCGGGTCCTGGTCACCATTCCGCACGCGTTCGAGGCGGCACACCTGATCCCCGCGCCGAATATCCGCGTCGAGCGGTTCTGGCCGCACCGACCGGTGCTGGAGCGCGCGAGAGCCGTCATCTGCCAGGCGACTCCGGGGGTGGTGAGCAAGGCGAGGCACGCCGGGGTGCCGGTCGTGGCAGTGCCCACCGCGGAATCCGGCGCAGAGGTGGCCGGACGCCTGGTCAGGGACGGCGTCGGGGTGGAGCTGCCGATGCGACGGCTGCGGGCGAAGCGGCTCCGGCGCTCCCTGGCCGCCGCGCTCGAACTCGACAGCCGGGCGCAGCAACAGCGGCTGCGTCATACCTGGAATGACGAAAACTCCGAGGTGGCCCACCGTTTCGCCGACGCCGTAAGCGAGCTATGGGCCGACGTCGCGCAGCCCTGACGGAGCCTCAGCGACCGGCGACGCCTCTTCCTCCGGCGGAACACCGAGGTCCCGAATCAGGTAGATCCACGGGAACATGCGGCAGCCGATCTGCCACCCGTCCCGCACCAGCGATTTCGGCGAGGACGGCCACAGCAGCCGGCGGTGCTCCCACTGAGTATCGGTGCGCACCATGCGATGTCGCAGGATCCCCGCCTCGACGGTGTGCCATCCCAACCGCCCGGCGATCGCCAACTCGTCCATCTCGTCGAATGCCGTGACCGGCCCGAGCCAGCGCTGATCCGCCGACTCCGGGTCCCGCGCTGCCCCGCCGAAGCGTTGCTGGGCGGCCTGGCGGCTCATGCCCAACCGGGCGCCGATGGCGGTCCAGCTGTGGCCGGCCGATCGCGCCGCATCCACCGCTTGCCGCAACAACTCTCGGGTGATCCGTTCGGCGTCGGCGCAGCGGTCGATGAGTGCCAGGTGGTCGGCAGGCTCGTGCGTCCCGGTCTCGGTTAGTACGGCATCGGCCGGCGCGGCATCGGTCAGCACGGCGGCGGCCAGCCGATCGGCCAGCTCCTCGTCGGCCGCACCGAGGGCCCCGCGGTGCGCGGCAGGGCCGGGGGCAGGCGACGTCTCGGTTGGCGATTCACCGCGGCGGGAGCCTCGGGTGCGAGCGGGGGTGTCGCCCGTCACGGTCGGTCACCGCGCGCCGGGCCGTCGGGCCCCTCGAGGGCAACGGGAGTCTCGAGGGCAACGGACGTCTCGAGGTCAATGGAAGTCTCGAGGTCAGAGGACATGTCGGCGTCAGCGGGCGTCCCAAGGCCATTAGCCGTGACCGAAGGCTCGCTCTCCACCCCGCTCGCGACGTCTGCTCCAAGTCCGGCTCCGTCGCGACTGGGGAGCCAGGAATCGCCGCCGGAACCGGGTGTCGGGTCTCCATCGCGAGCACTCCGGCGCGCGGTGCTGGCGGCCCGCGCCATGCCGAGCACGGCGCCGCCGCAGACGCACAGCAGCACCATGACGCCGATGATGATGCCCCGGGCGACCCCATCGACCACCGGCACGATCGCCGCCTGGCTCGCCATCACGATGAACAGGCACAGCGCGGTGACGTACATCGCGACCAGGCGTGAGTGGCTCGATGGTTCGGTGCGATCGTCGGAGGTGCGTCCCATGCGTCAACGATAAGTTGACATTCCGTCGTCTGTCAACCGATCATTGACAGCCGATGCACCGCCGGCCGGCCAGTACGCTGATGGCGGCACTGTGCCGGTGCCACCCGGCCCGCGCGAAGGACGGCGATGACGCACCTGTACCTGGACACCGTGGCAATGCCGTCGGCGGCGCTCGGTCCGGCCAACGCGCTACCGCCGATCCAGGGTGACGCGAGCCTGGACAAGACCGCGGACCTCGCCGCGGCGAGCCAGGAGATCCGCATCAACGCTGCGTACGGCGGGGTCGCCTCCATCGCCCCATACCTGATGCAGGACAACTACTCCCGCCGCCGAACGATGACCGCCCACCGTGTCGCGGTGCTGGAGAACGATCGGTTGCGCGCGACCTTCCTGCTCGACCTCGGCGGCCGACTATGGTCGTTGGTCGACCGCGCGACCGGCCGCGAACTGCTCTACTCGACGCCGATCCTCCAGCCCGCCAACCTGGCACTGCGCAACGCGTGGTTCGCCGGAGGCGTCGAATGGAACATCGGCACCATCGGGCACACGCCGCTGACCTGCGCGCCGCTGCACGCCGCGCGCGTCACCAGCTCCGACGGCGATCCGGTGCTGCGCCTGTGGGAGTTCGAACGGCTGCGCCGCGTCGTCTACCAACTCGACGTCCATCTGCCGAAGGGCGCCGACGCGCTGTTCGTGCACGTGCGGATCGCCAACCCGAACGACCACGACGTGCCCATGTACTGGTGGTCCAACATCGCGGTGCCGCAATCGAAGGACACCCGCGTGCTGGCCCCGGCGAGCCGCACCTGGAACTACTCCTACGACGCCGTACTGCGCCACGACCCGGTCGCCCCCGCCATCGGGTATGACGAGGCATCCGGGCGAGACGAGTCCGTGAACGGACGCGCGGCCGGCGCTGCGCCAGACATTTCCTACCCCGCGCGATTCTTCGACGCCGCCGATTTCTTCTTCGATCTCGACGACGGGGCGAGCCCGTGGATCGCCGCGATCGACGGGCACGGGGCCGGGCTGTTCCAGGCGTCCACCGCGAGACTCGGTGGGCGCAAACTGTTCCGCTGGGGCACCAGCGCCGGCGGGCGGCATTGGCAGGAGTGGTTGTCCGGGCCGCTGGACGATCCGGACGGTGGCTACGCGGAGATCCAGGCAGGCCTGGCCGCCACCCAGTTCGAGCACCTGCGCATGCCGGCGCGAGAGGTCTGGGCTTGGACGGAGGCCTACGGTCCGCTCGAGATGCCGGCCGCCGCGGCGCACGGGTCGTGGGACGAGGCCCGCGCCGTCGCCGCCGCGTCCGTGCAGGCAGTGGTCAGCGCCGACCGGCTGGTACAGGTGCACGTCGACGCCGACGCGGTGGCCGACGCGGCCCCCGACGAGGTCCTGCACCACGGCTCCGGATGGGGCGCCCTGGAACGCCGGCTGCGCCGCGCGGCCGGCGAGCCCCCTCTCGAAATGCCCGGCACCCCGTTCGGCGACGAGACGCTCGGCGACGAGCAGCAACCGTGGCTCATCCTGCTGCAGACCGGCTCGATCCCCGCACCGGCCGATGGCGCTTTCCCGGAGTCGGTGCATCTGCATCCGCTGCTCGTCGACCGGCTTGCCTCCGCGGACGGCTGGGCGGCACCGGCGTTGCGCGGTGTCGCGCTGGCGGCGGCGGGGGACTGGGATCGGGCGGAGGAAGCGTGGCAGCAGTCCCTCGATCGGGGCGAGAGCGCCTATGCCCACCGTCATCTCGCCGTCGCCGCGCTGCGCGCCGATGGCCGGGACATGGCCTTGGCCGTGCGGCACTATCTGCGCGCGCTCGAGCTCTCGCAGGATGGGTCGTTGGTGATCGAAGCGCTGCGCGTGCTGATCGACGCGGGGGAGGGGCGCCGCGCGCTCGAGGTCATCGACTCCGCCCCGGAGGGGCTGCGGCGCCACGGGCGGATCCGCCTGCTGGAGGCACGAGCCGCGATGGCGGCCGGGGATATCGAGCGTTGCGGGGAGATCCTGCGGGACCCGTCGCTGCGGGTGGCGGATCTGCGGGAGGGGGAGGACTCGCTGGACACCTTGTGGTGGGACTACCACGCCCATCGCCTGGCCGACGAACGCGGCGTCGCGGCCGGACCGGAACTGCGTGCCGAGGCGGAGGCGACGGTGCCGCTGCCGGAGCACCTCGACTTCCGCATGAAGCCCGGCCAGGCCTGACCGGCACCGGCGTCGGCGCCGGCGTCTGAGCACATTGGAGCGGGTCCGAGCACAACGCATGCAGCGTGCTCGGAACGCACAGAGTTGGCTCAGCCGGTGG